>JAKOSQ010000098.1 GCA_029777215.1 Bacillota bacterium | reverse complement strand
GGCGATTAAGACCTAAAGGTTTACATAATCAAATGAATGGACACGCCCCGACGCTTTTTAGCCGGGGCGCGGTGCAAATTATGGAAGAAACAATCATTGTTAAAGACCTCCGAAAGACATACCACCTTTCCCGGAAGCAACAGCGCCTTGAACGGACGAACGTGCGCGAGAAGATCGCGCTGCGCGATCTGTCCTTCACGGCGTACCGCGGCGAGGTCTTCGGCCTGCTCGGCCCGAACGGCGCGGGCAAAACGACGACCCTGCGCATCCTCTCGACGCTCATTTCTGCCGACAGCGGCGCGGCTTCCATCGAGGGCTTCGACGTCGCGTGCGACTCGGAGGAGGTGCGGCGGCGCATCGGCTTTCTCACAAGTGAGCTCAAGCTCGAGGAGTTTTTCACGCCGAACTACCTCTTCGATTACTTCGGCAAGCTCTATGACGTCGCGCCGGAGACGCTCGCCGCGCGCAAAAAGGAGCTCTTTGAAAAATTCGGCATCGACAAATTTGCCGAGGTCAAGGTCGGGGAGCTCTCGACCGGCATGAAGCAGAAGGTTTCGCTCGTCGTCTCCATCGTCCACGACCCGGACGTAATCATCTTCGACGAGCCGACGAACGGCCTCGACATCGTCGCCGCGCGCGACGTGACGGATTTTCTCCTCGACCGCCGGGCCGAGGGCAAGACGATTTTGCTCTCGACGCATATTTTCGAGCTCGCGGAAAAGCTCTGCGACCGCGTCGGCATCATCATGGACGGCGAGATGACCGCCTGCGGCACGCTCGCCGAGCTCACGCAGGGCGGAACGCTCGAGGAAAAATTTTTTGAACTCTACGCACAGAGACAGGGGGACAGAGCATGAAAAAAAGCAACATCGGGACCATCGCCGGCAAGGAGTTTTACCGCTTTTTCCACGACAAGGGCCTTATTTTGAGCCTCATTTTCCCGGCAATTCTGCTCTACTTCCTCTATGCCTACATCATCCCCGGCTTTACCTCGCAGTCCGCGCAGAGCCAGAAGACCGCGACGCTCTATGTCATCGACATGCCCGCAAACCTCGAGGGCCCGCTGGGTGCGCTCAAGTGCACAGTGCAGCCCGGAACGGACAGCGACCGCGCGGAATTTGAAAAAAAGCTTAAGGGAGACGAGGACGCACTGCTGCTGGTCTTCCCGCAGGACTTCTCCGCGCAGGTCGCGGCCTATAACGCGGCCTCGGGCAGCCCCGCGCCGAACATCGAGCTCTACTACAAATCGGTTTCCACCCCGGCGAGCGCACTCTACAGCCAGATTGTTGCCGCGCTCGACAGTTACGAGAGCGCCATGTCGAACAAGTTCGACGTCAACCGGGATGTGAAGTACGACCTGTCCTCCCAGAAAGAGGTCTCCGGTCAGATATTCTCCCAGCTGCTGCCGATGCTGCTGCTCATTTTCCTTTTCACGGGCTGCATGTCCTTCGCGCCGGACTCGATCGCGGGGGAGAAGGAGCGCGGTACGATGGCGACCATGATCGTCACGCCCATCCACCGCTACGAGATCGTCGTTGGCAAGATCATCGCCTTCTCCGTCATTGCCGTGCTCAGCGGCGGGCTGACCTTCGCGGCGGTCTCCGCGTCCCTGCCGAAGCTCTTGCATCTGGACGGTGAAGCCGGTATCGCCTTCACGGGCTACGCCCCGGCGGACTACTGGATGCTGCTGCTTGTCATCGTCACGACGGCGCTGCTGATGATTTCGCTCGTCTCGCTCATCTCGACCTTTGCCAAGACAACGAAGGAGGCTGCTTCCATGGTCTCGCCCCTGATGGTCGTTGTGATGATCGTCGGCTTTTCCACGATGTCCGGCAGCACGCTGCAAAATGTGAGCACGGCGCTCTTCTGCGTGCCGATCTACAACTCCGTGCTGGCGATGACCGGCATCTTCGCCTACACCTACAGCGCGGCGGATATCGCGCTGTGCGCCGTGACAAACCTCGTATATACGGCGGTGATCGTTCTCATCATCGTCCGCGTCTTCAAAAACGAGCGCGTCATGTTCGGGAAGTAAAGCCCGTGAAATTGAAAAGCCCGCTGACCTCACGGTCAGCGGGCTTTTTGCTATATGCTTGCGGTTTTACTCCGCGGCGGCTTCTTTCTTCTCGCCGATGCCGAGGAGAAGGTTGAGGACGATGCCGAAGATTGCGGCGCCGGCGATGCAGGGGACCTGCAGGCCAAAGAAGGGGATGGTTCCGCCGAAGGCGTACTGGCCGCCGATGCCGATTACCATGATGGAGGCGATAACGGCTATGTTCTTGGAGGAGAACATGTCGACCTTTTTGTCGATCATGATCGCGATGCCCTGTGCGGCGATGGCGCCGAAGAGGTAGATTTCAAGGCCGCCGATAACAGCGGTGGGGATAGCGTAGATGACGGTGATGAGCGGAGTGAAGCAAGAGATGATCATTGCAATGATTGCGGCAGCTATCATAACGGTGATGGAGAAAACCTTTGTGATAGCCATGGTGCTGATGTTTTCACCGTTGTTGGTGCCGGCGGGGCCTCCGACGAAGCCGGTAATCATATCGCAGATACCGTCGCCGATGAGGTTCCTGTCAAGCAGGCTTGCAAGGTCGTATCTCTTTTTGCCTTTTTTATCGGCAAGGTCATTTACGTAAATGTCAAGCTGATAGATGTGCGCGGTGGATTCGGGGATTGTCGCAATCGCGATAGGCATGATTGCCGCGACCGCCGCCCACGAAACTCTGGGCAGAGAAAAGGCAGGCAGAGCGAAAACGCTGCCGTCGCCGAGCTTCCAGACGGAGGCTGCGAGCGCCTCGGCGGGAAGACTGCGGAAGAGGCTCATTCCGGAGCCGCCGACCCAGTAGAGGATAGCGGCGAAAAGGCAGCCGACGCCTGCGCCGAGAAGGAGCGGAAGCTGGCCGAGGAAGCCTTTGAGGTATTTGGAGAAGAAAACGGTGGAGAGCAGAGTTGCGAGCGATACGCCCCAGACCCAGCTGGAGTTGGCGATCGTGGCGGCTGCGCCTTCCGCGATGGCCTTGGGCGCAGCGTCCGAAAGGGCGTTGCCCGCGAGCGTGAGGCCGATGATCATGGCGATGGAGCCGGTGATGGTAGCGGGAAGAACCTTCTCAACCGCATTTTTGCCGGAGAATCTTACGAGAAGACCCGCGGCTACGGAGACAAGGCCGGATGCGATGATACCGAACTGAGCCATCTGGATAGCTTCGGTCGGGAGTATTCCGTTTACCTTTGCATAGCCCTGAGCGGCGGCAAGTCCCGCGATGGCGGACAGATACGAGAAGCTGGAGCCGTAATACATGGGTATCTTCTTGCCGGATATGAATACGAAGCAGATGGTTGCAAGTCCGCTGGCGAAAAGGGTGGTCGACACCTGGAAGCCTGTGATAAGTGCGACCGCGATGGTTGCCGGGAACATTACTATGACCTGCTGTATAGCGTACAGCAGCAGCTTCCACGGCGCCGGTTTCTCGTCTGGCAGATAGCCGACGATGTTCTGATTTTCTTCTTTCATTAATTTTCTCCTCTATATATGTTATTTTTCATTGATACACACATCAGTATAACCGTCGTGCTCGGTCAGATGCACCGCGACGACCTCGCTGAGCGAGCTGGGGATGTTCTTGCCGACGTAATTCGGCCGGATGGGGAGCTCCGTGTGTCCGCGGTCGACGAGCACCGCGAGCTCAATGCGCGAGGGGCGGCCGAGCTGCATGACGGCGTCGAGCGCCGCGCGGGCGGTGCGCCCGGTGAAAATGACGTCGTCCGTGAGGACGACCGTTTTTCCCTCCACGGAAAACGGCACGTCCGTATCGCTGAGGACGGGGTCTTTGGCGATGGTGGTCAGATCGTCGCGGTAGAGCGTGATGTCGAGCTTGCCGACGTCAATTTTTGTGCCGGTGAAAGACTCGATGTTTTGCGCGAGACGCTGCGCGAGCGGCACGCCGCGGGTTTTGATGCCGATGAGGCAGAGATCCTCCGCGCCGTGATTTTTTTCCACGATCTCGTGGGAAATGCGGACGAGCGCGCGGGAAATATCCGCTTCGTCCATGAGCTGGGCTTTGAATTTCAAGCAGTTCACCTCCGGGCAAAAAAAAACCTTGTCTGCGTGCAGACAAGGCAGGCGCAATGCGCCCATTACATCTATAAATACCCTTGCCGGCATCACAGTACCGATTTGAAAGGAACTGTTGGTATAGTAGCACAGTTTTCGACAAATTGCAACTGCTTTTTCACATTTTGTAGTATGTTACGAAAAAATAAACAGATTTTGTGTTTTCTCTTGGAGGACAGAG
>JAKOSQ010000097.1 GCA_029777215.1 Bacillota bacterium | reverse complement strand
GCACGTCCACGAGCTTGAAGTGCTGTTGGATCATGCCGATGCGCAGGTCGAAGGCGTCCTTCGGGCTGCGGATCGACACCTCGCGGCCGTCGACAAAAATCTGTCCGGCGTCGGGATAGTAGATGCCGGCGAGCATGTTCATGAGGGTCGTCTTGCCGCTGCCGTTTTCCCCCAGCAGCGCAAGAATCTCGCCCCGGTAGATGTCGAGCCAGACGCGGTCGTTCGCGACAACGGACCCGAAGGTCTTCGTGATGTCGCGCATTCGAACGGCGGCCTCGCTGTTGTCCATGTCTGGTGCCCCCTTTATAAAATCGTTTGGCGGAGTCTCCCAAAAACGGGCGGCTCCGCGCGCATGTCTCTGTTCCTGTCACTCTCTGAAAGGCGCGCCGCCGGGCGCGCGCGTCCGTTTTCGCCGTCCCTGTTGGGACGGCGGACGCGGGGGCCGGCGTAGTGGCATGCCCTTCAGAGAAAGACAGGGCAGCGGGGCCGCCCGCTCGGAGCGGCCCCGTTTTCCTTATAGCTTAGCTCTTGCCGTTGAGCTCTGTGATGCCGTCGATACGGATGTCGAAGTAAGGTGCGCTGCGGAGCGTGGACTCCTCGAAAGCGCCGTCCTTGATGCATTCCTGGCCGTTCATGCCGTAAGCGGTGGTGTAGGTGGTGAGGTTCTTTCCGCCAACCGTGAACTTGGAGCAGTCAAAAACCTTGAGGCTGCCGTCCTTGAGAGCGGCTTCGACCTCTGCGACCTTGGCGTCGGTGCCCTTGGCGCAGGAAGCGCCGAGCTTGGAGGTCATGACAGCGCCCTGGTCATAGCCGGCAGACCAGTCGGTCTTGATGTCCTCACCCTTGGTGATGCAGCCGAAAGCGTAGGTGTAGAAGACGCTCCAGTTGTTCTGTGCGCTCGTGAGAGCCGCAGTCGGAGCAACGGAGAGCATGTCGACGTTGTAGCCGACGCAGTAAACTGTGGTGCCGCTCTTGAGGAGCTCTTCGCAGGCGGAGGGAGCACCGGTGGAGTCAGCGTGCTGGCTGATGATGACGTCGCCGGAGGCGACGAGCTTCTTGGCGACCTCGCCCTCGGCGGTCGGATCATACCAGGAGTTGGTGTACTGAACGTCCATGACGACGTTGTCAACGATGGACTTGACGCCGAGATAGAAAGCGGTGTAACCGGAGACGACTTCCGCGTAGTTGAAAGCGCCGACATAGCCGAGCTTGATGTTGCCTTTTGCGTCCTTGTTGGTGTCGGTGATCTTGCCGGCGTCAACGAGTTCCTTGAGCTTCATGCCGGCAACAACGCCGGAGACGTAGCGGGACTGATAGGTGTCGTTGAAAGCGTTCTTGAAGTTCTTGAGGCCGGAGGTCGCGGCGGTGTCGCCGGTCATGGAGACGAAGGTGACGTCCGGGTTCTTGCCGGCGGCGTCCTGCATATAGCTCTGGTGGCCATAGCTGTCGGAGAAAACATATTTGCAGCCCTGGGACACGAGGTCGTCGATCGCGTCGGCGCACTTTTCGTTTTCTTCGATGTTGTACTTCCAGATGATCTGAGCATCCGCGATGCCGCAGGCCTTGGCGGCGGCCTTGATGCCCTCGATGTGGGCGGTGTCGTAGCCGACATTCTCGTCGCCGACGAGGACGATGCCGATCTTCACGTTGGAAGCGGCGGACGCGGAGGCGTCAGCGCTCGCGGCGGGAGAGGTTTCCGTCTTGCTGCCGCAGGCAGCGAGGGCGAAGACCATGGCCAGTGCAAGAAGCAGTGCAGTGAATTTTTTCATTTCTGTTCCTCCATCTGATTTTTTATTGGCTTTGCTCTTGGCAATAACGCGCTCAATGGATGAATTCGACCTTCCCGGGGCTCATGGATTTGATGCGCGCGAGGGACTCGATGCGCATCCCCTGTCCGCGCAGGAGGTCCCCGCCGGGCTGGAAAGCCTTTTCGATGGCGATGCCCGCGCCGACGAGCGTCGCGCCCGCCTGGCAGACGATATCGGCAAGACCGGTCAGGGCCGCGCCGTTGGCAAGAAAGTCGTCGATGATGAGGACGCGGTCGTCCGGACCCAAAAATTCTTTCGCTACGATGATGTCGTACACCACGCCGTGGGTAAAGCTCTCGACCTTGGAGGTATAGACTTCGCCGGCGATGTTTTTTGTCTTGGTCTTTTTTGCAAAAATAACGGGACAGTCAAATACCTGTGCAGTGATGCAGGCAATTCCTATCCCTGAAGCCTCAATTGTGAGGATTTTATTGACTTTATCTGCTTGAAAAAGGTTATAAAACTCCTTAGCCATCTCACCAAAGAGCTTCACGTCCATCTGGTGATTGAGAAAGCTGTCTACTTTTAAAACGCTGCCGTCCTTCACCTTGCCGTCGCGGAGGATGCGGTCTTCCAATAGCTGCATGCTCGCTCACCCCTAAAAATAAAAAAGGCGGCAGATAACGAAAACCGAAATTGCCGCTTACATGTTAAGTTTACATGATTGCGTCCGATTAGACAAGATACTATTATTAATAAAATTTTTCGTTTTCTTTTACGACTCGTTAACAATTTCGTCAAATTTGTGTCGGACGCCCCCGAAGTGCTCCAAAAAAACATCCTCGAGAGGAAAAAATGTACACCGTCGGCGTGCAAAATGCGCCCGGGCAGTTGTTCGCTGCCGGGCGCGGAATTATTTTTGCTTCGGAATGCTGATCGTGAGCACGAGCTCCGTGTCCGTCTCGTGCTTCTGCAGATCGGCGTCGATACCGCCCTGCTTCATCATGTCGAGGCCGTGGGCGAGGGTGTTCAGAAACACACGCACATCCTTCAAAACGAACATCGTCCGCCGGCGGGACTGCAATTCCTCAGACGTCTCAACGACGGGCGGGGCCGCGAGCAGCTCCTCGACATAGGCCTCGGCGGCGGAGACGTTCATCCGCTGCGCGACCATCTCGTGCAGGGCGGCGCGCTGGGCGCCCTCTCCGGGCAGGCGCAGCAGCGCCCGGCCGTGGCGCTCCGTGAGGTTATCGTCCCGCAGCGTGTCGAGCACATCCTTCGGCAGACGCAGGAGCCGGAGCTTGTTCGCAATGGACGGCTGTGACTTCCCGAGCCGCCGCGCGGCCTCCTCCTGCGACATGCCGAAGAGCGAAATGAGCTGGGCAATGCCCTCGGCCTCCTCAACAAAGTCGAGGTCCCGCCGCTGGAGGTTTTCGACGAGGGCGATGAGGCTCGCGTCCTCCATGTTCGCGTCGACGACGATGCAGGGCACCTCGCGCAGACCCGCAAGCGTCGCCGCGCGCAGACGCCGCTCCCCCGCGATGAGCTCATAGCTCGTCCCGCGCCGCCGCACGGTGAGCGGGTTCAAAACGCCATACTGCGCGATGCTCTCCGAGAGCTCGGCGAGCGCCTCCTGTTCAAAGCGCTTGCGCGGCTGCACGGTGCTCGGGTAGATCGCGTCGACAGGGAGATATGTAATACTGCTGCGCTCGATGCGCCCGCTTCTCTTCAAAACCTGCATTTCGATCGTCTCCTTTGTATCGCCCGGCGATATATCCGTTCTTTCCGGACGCACGACTTTTCTTTGATCGAATGTTACGCCATATCTTGTGCAAATTTTGACGAACGAGGGCGAGTACCACAATATTTCGTAAACGCCGCGAAAAGAGCGCGTCCAACCGCAACGGGTAGGACGCGCTCGGTTTTGCCACTCAGGTTTCGTCGACTTCCCCGCGGTCTCTAAACAGCAGCGAGATGCACCACAGCGCCGCGAGACCGACGAGGGCGTAGACCACGCGGCTGGCCGAGGCGGTCTGACCGCCAAAGAGATAGGCCACGAGGTCAAAGCGGAAAAAGCCGATGAGCCCCCAGTTGATGCCGCCGATGATCGACAGCACCAGGGCAATTTTGTCTATAACCATCGTATCGATACTCCTTTGTACTGGTTTCGGGAATATCGTAACCATTTTCGTCAAAAATTATTCAAAGCGTTACTGCGGCGTGTCTTGTCGCGTGGCAGCCCATGTTGACGACACAGGGCAAACCCGCGATGTGCGTCGGATAGGTCTCAATGTTGACAGCGAGGGCGGTCGTCGTCCCGCCGAAGCCCTGCGGCCCGGTGCCGAGGGCGTTGACGCGCGTGAGCGCCTTTTCCTCAAGCTGGGCGTAAAACGGATCGGCGCTGCGCCGATCCAACGGGCGGCAGAGCGCCGTTTTCGCGAGCAGCGCCGCCGTTTCGATCGTCCCGCCGAGGCCGACGCCGACCACGACCGGCGGACAGGGGTTCGAGCCGGCCCGGTCGACCGTCTCAACGATGAAGTCGACGAATTCGTCCGGCGTCGCGGACGGCAGCAGCAGCTTCATCGCACTCATGTTCTCGCTGCCGAAGCCCTTGGGCGCGACGGTGAGCTTGAGCCTGTCGCCTGGCACGAGCCTCAAGTGCAGCACGGCGGGGGTGTTGTCCCCGCTGTTGACGCGGCACAGCGGGTCTTTCACGACGGACTTGCGCAGATAGCCTTTCTCATAGCCCCGGCGCACGCCCTCGTCGACGGCGTCCGAAAACGCGCCGCCGGAGATGTGGACCTCCTGTCCGAGCTCCGCGAACACGACGGCCATGCCGGTGTCCTGACAAACGGGCAGGCCCTCCCGCTCGGCGAGGACAAAGTTGTCGTGGAGGTCCTTCAAAACGGCTCTGCCGTTCGGGGACGCCTCCGTCTCCGCCGCCGCGTCGATGCGCGCGCGGACGTCCGGCGGCAGGATCACCGCCGCCTCGATACACAGCTTTTCGATCGCCCCAGCGATCGTTTCACAGGAAATTTCCCGCATTTTCACTCTCAGCTCCCGACGCCGGGCCGAAATTATTCCGGTTCGACAAAAGTAGTGCCCTTTCGCTCTTTACAAAGCCGGGCTTTCGGATTATTCTTTGATTACAGCTTATCCAATGACGCACGCGAGTGTGTCGGGCTCATATCTTTATCCCACTACCCCATTTTTATTTGGGCGGGCGCGCTTGCGTGCCCGCCGCTTTTTTATGCCCCGGTCGCCAGCCAATAGAGCAGCAGGCACTGGACGATCAGAAGGAGGGGAAAGCCGACGGAGAACTTTTTGTGCAGGGTCTTGTGGCGAAAAAAATACATGCCGATGATCCCGCCCGCGCTGCCGCCGAGCAGAGCAAAGAGAAACAGCGTCTTTTCCGGGATGCGCCACTGCTGCTTAACAGCCCGGTACTTGTCCATGCCCATGGCGGTGTAGGATATAACGTTTATTATTAGGAGGTAGTTCCACAGCGGCGAGGACGGCTCAAAAACTGCGGCCTGAATGCCCATTGCGTTTCTCCTTTTGCGTTTTTTTTCGTCCGTCCGGCTTGGGAACGTGCGTTGTGACCTTGGCGGAATTGCCGCCGCCCATGCCCTTGGCCCGGCCCGAAACGGGGACCGACGCCGGGGTTTTGGGGGCGTCTTTTTCATTTTTCCCGCGCTTTTGGCCGCCGGACGTTTGACCTGCACCCGTTTTTGCGCGCGGCTTCTGGCCCGCGCCGGACGGCTTCCCAGCAGTTTTTCCGCCCTGTCCGCCGTTCGGGCGGACGAGGCAGCGAGGCTCGTAGCCGATGAGGTCCTCGCGGCCCGCGGCTTTCAGCGCCTCGATAACGAGCGCGTGCTTCTGCGGGTTGCGCCACTGCAGCAGCGCGCGCTGCATGTCCTTTTCGCGCGGCGTCCGGGCAACGTAGACCGGCTGCATCGTCTCGGGGTCAAGGCCGGTGTAGTACATGCAGGTCGAAATGGTCCCCGGCGTCGGGTAGAAGTCCTGCACCTGCTCGGGATAGCGGCCCCGCGCGTTGAGATATTCCGCGAGGGCAACCGCGTCCGCAAGCGTCGAGCCCGGGTGCGAGGACATGAGATACGGCACGACGTACTGGTCCTTGCCGCCGCGCTCGTTCATGCTCTCGTACTTCTGCATAAAGCGCTCGTAGACCTCGATGTGGGGCTTGCCCATGTAGTCGAGCACTGAGTTGACGCAGTGCTCCGGCGCGACCTTGAGCTGGCCGCTGACGTGGTAGGCGCACAGCTCCTTCAAAAAGCCGCTGTCGTGCTCGCAAAGGAGAT
>JAKOSQ010000096.1 GCA_029777215.1 Bacillota bacterium | reverse complement strand
GAAGACCGTCTTCAAAAAGGGCGGCACGGTCACCGCTGGTAACGCTTCCCAGATGAACGATGCAGCTGCTATCGTCATTCTGATGAGCGCTGACAAGGCCAAAGAACTCGGCATCAAGCCGATCGCCAAGTTCCTCGGCTTCGAAGTCGCCGGCGTCGATCCCGCATACATGGGCATTGGCCCCGCAGTTGCTATTCCGAAGGCTCTCAAGTACACGGGCCTGAAGATGGAAGACATCGACCTCTGGGAGCTCAACGAAGCATTCTCCTCCCAGGCACTTGCCTGCATCAAGGAACTCCACATGGAAGACGCTCTTAAGGAAGAGCGCATCAACCCGAACGGCGGCGGCGTGGCTCTCGGCCATCCGCTCGGCTGCACCGGCGCTATGCTGACCTGCAAGCTGCTTGCAGAACTCAAGCGTCAGGGCAAGAAGTACGGCGTTGTCTCCATGTGCATCGGCGGCGGCATGGGCGCTGCCGGCGTGTATGAGATGTGCGACTAATCGAGCATCTTTCGTAACACACTACTAACAGAAGAACCCCGTGTCCCTCGGGACACGGGGTTCTTTTAGGTTTGAACAGGGGATTATTTGGCCTTTTTGTTGATATAGACGGGTTTTAATTTGGAATATACAAACTTCTGTTCCGTATAGAGGCTGTAATAACCGGAGAGCATATACGAGACGGCACAGCACAAAGCGAACATGGGCATCTGTTCGCCGCGGAAGAGCTCCAGCGCGAGGATGATCGAAGTCATGGGACAGTTCGTAACGCCGCAGAAGACGGCGACCATGGCGAGCGCAGCGCTGAACGAGGGCGAGAGCCCGAGCACGGGGCCGATCACCGCGCCGAAGGTCGCGCCGGAGAAGAAGGCCGGGACGATCTCGCCGCCCTTGAAGCCCGCGCCGAGCGTGATCGCGGTGAAAAGAATTTTCAACAGGAAGGCGCCGTGATCGGCGCTGCCCTCGAGGGCGGCGGTGATGATCGTGCCGCCGGAGCCGTTATAGTTGCGTGTGCCGCACAGCAGGGTCAGCGCGATCACGCCCGCGCCGCCGACCGCGGCGCGGGCGGTCTGGTTCGGGACGTAGCGGTCATAGAGCGCCGGGGCGGCGCGCATGAACTGGCAGAAGACGATTGAGAGCACCGCGCAGAGCACGCCGAGCGCGAGAATTTTCAGCAGCAGGAGCCACGAAAAGTCCGGCATTGCGAAAATGGCGTAGGTCTTCGGGACGACTTTGAAAAAGCGCGAGACCTGCACGCCAACGATCGCCGAGAGCACGCAGGGGACGAGCGCCGAATAGTACATGACGCCGACGCTGACGATCTCCATCGAGAAGACTGCCGCGGTCAGCGGCGTGCCGAACAGGGCGGCGAAGGCCGCCGACATGCCGCACATCGTGATGACGCGGCTGTCCCTGCCGTTGAGACGCATGAGCCGGCCGATCGACGAGGAGATCGAGCCGCCGATCTGCAAAATCGCACCCTCGCGGCCCGCCGAGCCGCCGAACAGGTGAGTGATGAGCGTTGAAATAAAGACGAGCGGCGCGGTCCGCAGCGGCAGCGGCTGGTTTTCCCGCACCGCCATCAACACGAAGTTCGTGCCCCGGTCCTTTTCCATGCCGCACACCCGATAGAGCTGCACGATCGCAACACCGCCGAGCGGCAGCAGCCAGAGCAGCCAGCCGTGCATCAGCCGCAGCTTCGTGACGAATTCAAACGAGAGATAAAACCCCGTCGACACGCAGCCGACCACGACGCCAATGATGCAGGCAAAGAGCACCCACTTGAGCAGGATCAGCGGTTCGTTTGTAATTTTCTTAACTTGTTTATCGGAAAGTGTCATTTTAATTGCTCCATCGACAAAATCATGAGGCTCATTTTAGTACAAAAGCTGCAAAAGCGCAAGCACTGTGAAAAAAGATTGCAATGCTGCACCACAAGCGATATAATGCAACCAAAACAATATGATAAGCGGGTTACTCCCGCCGCTGCCCGGCAGCAGAAAGGAACGGATATGGACAATTTAAACGCGATCGTCGCCGTATATGAGGACTGGGGCATCGGTGACGGCGGCACCCAGCAGATCGTTATTCCCGAGGACAGAAAGCATTTCCAGGAGCTGACGAAGGGCAACGCGATCGTCGTCGGCCGCAAGACTCTCGCTGATTTCCCGGACGGAAAGCCGCTTCCGGATCGCACGAACATCGTTTTGACCGCCGACAAGGACTTCAAGGCCGAGGGCGCGATCATCGTGCACAGCCTCGATGAGCTTTTCGCGACGATTAAGGACATGCCGAAGGTATATGTGGTCGGCGGCGCGTCGGTATACAGCCAGCTTCTTAAATTCTGCGAGCGCGTCTACATCACCCGCATCTATGTAAGCCCGAAGTCCGACTCCTATTTCCCGAACCTCGACGAGAACTTCAACTGGAGCTGCGAGGAATTCGGCGACGCGAAGGTTTACGACGGCATCAAATACCGCTTCTGCGAGTACGAGACTTACGACATTTCGAAGAACATCCGCAAACAGTAAAGACGATCGAGTGCCCGGAGCGGTGAGGCTCCGGGCACTTTTTTTATTCTCGCTCTCTTCGCAGCGCGCGGATGTCGCTGCCGGCAAAGCTCAGGAGGCTGTAGTCCTCAAGGCGGGAGACGATCTGCGGTGTGTAGCGCTTTTCGATCTCCGGGAGGGTGAGGTTGGTTGTCACGATCGTGCGGCCGCCGCTGAGCAGGCGCGCGTTCAAAAGTGTGTAGAGGGCGCTCTGCGTGAAGACCGTGGTCATTTCTGTGCCGAGATCGTCGAGGATGAGCAGCTCGCAGTCGAGACAGCGGCGGACCTGCGCGGCGGCGTCGTCGGCACTGTCGCCGCGGTCGAATTTTCGCGTTTCAAAAAATTCCATCACCGAAACGGACGTGTCGTAAACAACGGAATGCCCGCTGCCGGAGACGATCTTGGCGATGCAGGCGGCGAGGAAGGTCTTGCCCAGCCCGGTCGCGCCCTGAAACAGGAGATTCGGCGAGTCCTTGCCGAAGTCCTCGGCGTAGTCGCGGCATAGTCCGCAGATGACGGACATTTTTTCGTAAGGGGAGACGCCGTCCGCGCCGGGGACGCGGGAGTAGTAGCTCAGATCAAAATTTTCAAAGCTCTGTCCCTCTGTGCGGAGTGTGGCGGAGAGCTCGCGCACGGCCTCCGTGCGGTAGAGCTCGAGGAGGCAGCCGCAGGGCTTTCCCATGACGTAGCCCGTGTCGCGGCAGTTTTCGCAGTCGAAGTGCTCGTCGAGATAGTCCGGCGGGAGGCCGAGACCCGCGAGCAGCTGCGCGCGCCTCGCCTCGAGGACTTCAACGCCGCCCCGCGCGTTGTGCACCGCCTGTCCGGCGTTTTCGCCGCGCTGCAGTGCCGCCGTGGCCACGCCCGTCATGAGGCGTGTGATCTCCGTCTCCACGGCGCGCAGGGCCGGGAGCTTTTCATAGACCTCCGCGCGCCGGCGCTGGTGCTCGGCGTCGTTTCTACGCCGCCGCTCGGCGACGTCGTCGCGCGCGAGCGCAAGAATTCTGCCGTCATATGCCATGTTTTCACCTCGAGTCTGCTGATATCAGCTGTTTTTTGAGCGGTCAAGGAGCTTGCGCAGGCGGGCCGCGTCGTCCCGCTGTGCGTCGGACGCGGACGGCTGCGCCGGGGCCGGGGCTTGCGGGCGCGCGCTGCGCGGCTGACCGTCTCCCGCCTCGATCTCGGCGGGGGTGTGCAGGCCCTTGCGGTGCCAGCTCTGCAAAATGGAGTCCATGTATTTCCAGGTGAGGCCGCCGGTCTTGACGACGGTCTTGTCGTACGCCAGCGCGACGGCTTCGAGCGGGAAACCCAACTCCAGCCAGCTCTCGGCGTATTTTCGTTCGGTGGGGGAGAAGCTGCGGTCGCGGATCTGGAG
>JAKOSQ010000095.1 GCA_029777215.1 Bacillota bacterium | reverse complement strand
TTGTACTTTTGGCGGAAGCATAGTATAATAACCGTGAATAAACTCGGCAATGTCGCCGCGCGCGGCGGACACCGTGGAAAGGACGGGGAGCCTTTTATGCTTTGGAGCTCCGGAGAACTTGACAGACCGGTCATCGTGCGCGAATACTACGACCGGCGCGTTTTCGGTCTGCGTTCGCTGACGGACGCGGGCAAGCTGCCCGCCCGGGGCGAATTTCCGCTGCTCGCCTGTCTTCTCTACGCCCGCTATCAGGACATGGACATTGAGGCAGTGGCCGTGGTCGCGGAGGCGTGGTTTCTGTCCGACGAGGAAAACATCGAGCTGCTGCGCCAGAACTGCGACAAGCGCCTTGGCGCTCTCGCGCAGATGGCCGGACTCGCGCGGGACGCCACCGGCCTTTCCCAGAAGCCGCCCCTCGCGCGGACGGACGCGCGCCGCTTCGCCTTTCTCACGAATGTCTCCGGCCAGCGCTACAATTCCTCCCTCATCACCATGGGCCACACCCACACCCGCGCCTGCGCGGACGCCGTGAAGATCTTTGCCCGCCACCTCGCGGAGACGGAGGACCCCTCGATCCTCGCCGTCGCGAGCGGCATCGCGGAGGACGCCACCGGCTACTGGTGCACCGATCTGCGCCGCCCCGGCACGGACCGCAACTGCACCGTTCTCAATATGGACGGCAGCTATCCCTTTGAAAACGGGAAAAACTTTGTCGTCTATACCGTATAATATCAGAATGTCGGCCGCCGCGCGGGGAAAACCCTGCGCGGCGCTTTTTTGCCCTGTGAAAACGCGCAAAACACTGTCATTCCACGCGCAGGGGTGCTATAATGGCTGCAACGCAGGTCCCCTCGGCTCCGCCGCGCGGCAGACGCGGGGATGATCCGCTCATACAGAGCACCGCGCGCGGTACGCTCTGCCGCGCCGTGCGCGCGCCCCGACTTTTAAGGAGGCAATCATTATGGACGAAAAGCTCAACAGAATGCAGACCGGCGCCGGCTTCATCGCGGCGCTCGACCAGAGCGGCGGCTCGACTCCGAAGGCGCTGCTGCGCTACGGCATTGAGGCGGACGCATACAAAAACGATGAGGAGATGTTTGACCTCGTCCACCAGATGCGCGCGCGCATCATCACGAGTCCGGCGTTCACAAAGGAGCACATCCTCGCGGCCATCCTCTTTGAGCGCACGATGGACAGCAAGATCGACGGCCTATATACCGCCGACTATCTCTGGGACAAAAAGGGCATCCTGCCGATCCTCAAGGTCGACAAGGGCCTCGCGGAGGAAAAGGACGGCGTCCAGCTCATGAAGGACATCCCCGGCCTCGACGAGCTGCTGCGCCGCGCCAGCGAGCGCCATATCTTCGGCACGAAGATGCGCTCCGTCATCAAGGCGGCGGACCCCGCCGGCATCAAGGCCGTCGTCGCACAGCAGTTTGAGATCGCGAAGCGCATCGCGGCCGCCGGCCTCTACCCGATCATCGAGCCGGAGGTCGACATCCACATCCCCGACAAAAAGCAGGCCGAGGCGCTTTTGAAGACCGAGCTCAAGACCCAACTCGCCCAGCTCGACGACCGGACCCTCGTCCTCTTCAAGCTCACGATCCCAGACATCGACGGCTTCTATTCCGAGCTCATGGAAGACAGGCACGTCGTCCGCGTCGTCGCTCTCTCCGGCGGCTACTCGCGCGAGGAGGCGGACGAAAATCTCGCCCGCAACCCCGGCCTCATCGCCTCGTTCTCCCGCGCGCTCACGGAGGGCCTGAACGTGAAGCAGAGCGCCGCCGAATTTGACAAAATGCTCTCGGATTCCATCGCCGCGATCTATGCCGCTTCGATGAAATAAACTGCTTATATTCTCGCCTGCCGTCCCTTGCCCTATTGCCGTGCAATAGGTTTTGCGACGGACACGGCGAGCGAGATAGCGCAAAACATGAAATTTGAGGGCTTGGGGAATTCACTTCCCCGAGCCCTCTTTTTGCGAGCGCCGCAGCGCGAGAACTTTTTTGACAGCGGGGTCTTTCTTCAAAAGCGCAAAAAAAGTCCGCCGAACGGCGGACTTTTTTCGTTGGTACCGTCAGCTCTGCGCTTCGGGCGCGGCGGCTGCGGCGGGGAGTTCCGGCGCGGACGTCTTCGCGTAGTACGCACGGATGCCGGGCTTGACAGCGTTGTAGATCGCGAGGCCCTGTGTCTGGCCGAAGGTCTGGATCAGGGAGCGGTAGATGCGCGTGAGGCGCTTGTCGTCGCTCGCGCTGCGCTCGCGGTCGAGGATGGCGGTGACTTTGTCGGCGGCCTCGTCAAGCTCCGCGTCCGCCAGACGTCTCTGGATGCCCGGCTCCGCCGGGGGTGCGGCCTTGGGCTTTGCCGCGCGGGTACGGCGGCGTTTTTCCACCGGGACCTTTGCCGGCGCGGGCGTCACGGCGACGGCTGCGGAAACCGCGGCGGCGGGCTTAACGTCGTCCGGCGTGATGCGCACAACGGAAATGCCCTTCTGCTGCCAGTATTTCACGATGGCGTCGTAGCCCGCGTCACGGGTGAGGATGACGTACTCGTCTCCCGGCGCGCCGGCCACGCGGAAGCCGAGCTCGGTCGCAAGCTGGAAATCCAGCGCGTTCTGACCGACGCAGCACTCTACAAAGCTGAGCTTCGACCAGATGCCGCCGAGCCTCGGCAGCGCGGTGAGCGGCACCGGCTGGGAGTTTTTCGTATAGAATACGATGACCTCGCCGACGTCCTCGTCCCGCAGCACCGCGTCAATCCACGCGGCGCCGACATTTTCGGTGTCTAAAAAGTAAATTCGCATGATGTTCTCCGTCCGACAGAGGGAGGCGCGCAAAAATGCCCGCGCAGGTCCCGCCGAACCGTTCTTTCTCATCGGGCTGATTTTCGGCCACGCCGGTTCCCGACACGGACATTATACCAAGAATTCGCCGAAAATGCAAACCTGGCTGGCGTTTCCTGCAATTTCGTTCACGACTGGCGCGGAAATTTGCGCCGCCCACCGCGCGGCGCAACGGCTGTCCGCTTCGGAACAAAACAAAAAATTTGTGAAAAAATTGAATTTCGGATTGCTTTCCCGCGCATGATGGCCTATGATTGAGAAAAAAGAAAAGCTCCCCACAGGCGCGGTCACACACTGCGTTCGGTCGTCATATTATTAGTATAAAAAGGAGTGGCCCACATGGCAGATATGAAAATCAATCCGGATGAACTCAAGGAAAAACTCGAGCCTGTCGGCGATGCTTTCGCGAAGGCCGGCAAGGCGGTCGCCAAAAAGGCCGAGCCTGCTGTGAAGGCAGTCGGTGAAAAGGCGAAGGAAAGCCAGAAGCTTGTCGGCGACAAGGCCCGTGAAGCCGGCAAGGCCGCCGGGGACAAGGTCAAGGAAGCCGGCAA
>JAKOSQ010000094.1 GCA_029777215.1 Bacillota bacterium | reverse complement strand
CTTTTCTGAATGCTGTGTTTTTTTCATGTTACCACAGATAATGACCGACGGGGATAAAATCGAAGCCGCAAAATTCGGTAATATTTTTTTGTCTTTCATTCTTGACAAATGCACATGCTTGTGCATAACTCGGTGTGAAGTGTTCAAAAATCGTGTCAAAAAGCGTGAAAAACCCTGACACAACGGGCAAAATGAGGCCATACGGCGGCAGCTTGCGCCGTCCGGACGGCTGTGGTACAATGATTGCGCCCGATGCGCGCAGACAATGCGGTGCTTTGGCCCCCGAAAAAAGAGGATATTTATTTGAAGATCAACAACACGCACAAGCGAAAAAAGAAAAAAAGCGGCGCGCGGCAGGTCCTGCTTTTGCTGCTGGCGCTGCTGGCCGCCGCGCTGCTCGACAGCCGTTACCGCATCGTCACGACGCAGTACAGCCTGTCCTATGCCGATCTGCCGCAAAGCTTTGACGGCTTGAAGCTCGTCCAGATCTCGGACCTGCACATGACATCGTTTGGCAAGGACAACGGGCACCTGCTCTCCTCCGTCGCGGCGCAGGCCCCGGACGTCATCCTTCTGACCGGCGACTTCCTCAACGGCAGCAAAACGCCGACGGACGGCGCACAGGCCGCCGCGCTGCAGCCCTTTTGTGAGAAGCTCGCGGCCATCGCCCCCTGCTATTATGTCACGGGAAACAACGAATGGGCGAGCACCGAGATGAAGTTCCTGCCCGCCGTACTCAAAGAGACGGGCGTCACCTATCTGAAAAACAGCAGCGTTCTCTTCGAGCAAAACGGGGAGAGCATCGTCCTCGCGGGCGTCGACGACCCGAACGGACCGGCCGACCAGCTCCGGCCGGATGCCCTGTGCCAAAAGCTCGCGGCGCGCTATCCGGGGAAATTCAAGCTCCTGCTCGCCCACCGGAACGACTTTCCTGCGAAGTATCCGGCGCTGCCGGTGGACCTCGTCGTCTGCGGCCACGCGCACGGCGGCATCGTCCGCCTGCCCGGCCTCGGCGGGCTTTTCGGCTCGGGCTACCGCCTTTTGCCGGCGTACGACGCCGGACTCTATCACAGCGGCAGCTACGACATGATCGTCTCGCGCGGCCTCGGAAACGGCAAAAAGTCGATCCCGCGCCTTTTCAACGAGCCGGAGCTGGTCGCAATCACGCTGCACACAAAATAAATTTTTGAAAACACACATAATACAAGCCCTCGCGCATATAGTAATTAGTACGCATTTTTGAGGAAGCACTCACCGAGGGGGCGCGAATATGGGTGATGACATCGACGATCTCATCTACGGAGATACGCAAACGGTACCGAGCGAGCGGTAAAGAAGGCCCCGAAAAAGACGAATGCGTCCTTTTTCGGGGCCTTACTTTTTTAAAACGGCAGCGACGGGAAACAGGCTTTCAAAACCGCGAAGAGGATCGGCAGAAAGATCGCAGGCAGGAGGTTCCCGACCTTGAGCTTCCGGTCCGAGAGCATGTTGAGACCGATCGCGAAGATCAAAACGGAGCCGATGCAGGACATCTGCAAAATGAGGTCGTTTGAAAGATGCGGGCCGACGAGCTGCGCGAGCAGCGTGATGCCGCCCTGGTAAATGAGCACCGGCAGCACCGAGACCATCACGCCGACGCCGAGCGAGGCCGAGAGCAGCACCGAGCTGACCCCGTCGAGCACCGACTTTGCAAAGAGGACCGAGTGGCTGCCCGTGAGTCCGTCCTCGAGCGAGCCGACGATGGCCATGGCCCCGATGCAAAAGAGCATCGACGCCGTGACAAAGCCCTCGACAAAGCTGCTGCCGGCGTATTTTTCCGGCACGCGCTTTTTGAGGCGCGTCCCGAGATTTTCAAGGCCCTTTTCGATGTTCAGCGCCTCGCCGATCACGGCGCCGAGCACCAGCGAGAGCACCATCAGCATCGTGTACTGCGTTGTAAGCGCGCCGTCCGAGAGTTTCAAAAGGCCCGAAAGCGCGCCGCCGAGGCCGATGAACACGACCGCGAGGCCGACGGCCTGGAAGATCGTCTCCTCAAAGCGCTTCGGCAGCCCGCCCCTGATGAGCAGACCGACGAGGGAGCCGGCGAGGATGGCCGCGCAGTTGACAAGCGTTCCGAGTCCGTGCATGGCGCTCACCTCTGCACGACGACTGCGGCGTCGCCGACGCCCCAGCCCTCGATCGGCAGACGCTGCATCGCGCCAAAAATTTTTGATTTGACGTCGGGGTAATCGGTTTCCGCGTCCTTGAGCAGCTGCTTTATCTCGCTGCGCTTGGAGTCGCGGTCCGCCGGACAGGCGTTTTTGACGATGGGCAGCCCCATCTCCTGCGCGAGATTCGCGATGCGCTGCTCGCCCGCGTAGATCATCGGGCGGATCTGCGTGACGTCCGCGCGCGAGAGATAGGTCACGGGCTTGAAGCAACTGATGCGGCCCTCAAAAAGGAGGGACATGACGAAGGTCTCGACCGCGTCGTCCATGTGGTGGCCGAGGGCGAGCTTGTTGCAGCCGCGCGCTTTGAGCGCGTTGTCGAGCGCGCCTCGGCGCATCTTCGAGCACAGCGAGCAGGGGTTCACCTCCTGCCGGACGTCGAAAACGACGTGGCTGATGTCCGTTTTGACGCGGGTGTAGGGCACGTTCAGCCGCCGGCAGAGCTCCGCGACGGGCGTGAAGTCCATCTCGCTGTAACCGAGCTCGATCGTCACGGCCTCGAGCTCGAAGGGGTGGGAGTAGTAGCGGCGGAGCTGCGCGAGCGCGCACAGCAGAACGAGACTGTCCTTTCCGCCGGAGATGCCGACCGCGACGCGGTCGCCGTCGGAGATCATGCGGTAGTCGTCGACGCCTTTGCGCACGACGCTGGTAAAAGCATTGATACGGTCCAAAATAACACGTCCTGAAAATTGAAAATTGATTTTGAGCAAATCGGCGTAAAACAGAGAAAAACGGAGATAATCAAAGCAGACCCAGACGCCGATCTTTTTTATCGCAAATGGGTGTTGACACTGCCGGACAGGTGTGGTATAAAAATAGAGCACGCATCCGAGGGTGTTGCACCTATTTTAAAGGTATGCGTGTCAAATGTCAAAGTTTTTTGCGGCTTCAAGCGTAAAAGCCGTTCGGGACGGTAAAAAGTGTTTGCTTTGCGTCCTGAGATAGAAACATTTTCAAACATGGAGGCAGAAAACATGTCCACTTACATGGCAAACGCGGACACCGTCACCCGTAAATGGTATATCCTCGACGCGGCAGACAAGCCGATGGGCAAGACGGCCGCTCTGGCTGCGGATATTCTCCGCGGCAAGCTCAAGCCGACCTATACCCCGCACGTCGACTGCGGTGACTTCGTCATCATCATTAACGCCGAAAAGGCAGTGCTCACGGGCAACAAGCTCGAGCAGAAGTACTACTACCATCACACCGGCTACATCGGCAACCTCAAGGCTGTCCAGTACAAGACGCTGATGGCCCAGCGCCCCGAATTCGCAATGCAGCTCGCCGTCAAGGGCATGCTCCAGAAGAACAAGCTCGCCGACAAGCAGCTCACCCGTCTGAAGATCTACCGCGGCGCGGAGCATAACAATCAGGCGCAGATGCCCGAAGTCTGGGATCGCTAAAGGAGGAAACGAAAGATGTATCAGAGCAAAAAGCCTTATATGTATGGCACCGGCAGAAGAAAGTCCTCCGTCGCGAGAGTCCACCTGTTCCCGGGCGGAACCGGCAAGATCACGATTAACGGCCGCGACATCGACGATTACTTCGGTCTCGACACCCTCAAGCTCATCGTCCGTCAGCCGTTCGGCGCAACGAACACCATGGACAAGTTCGATGTTGAAGCCACTGTCACCGGCGGCGGCGTGACCGGTCAGGCCGGCGCGATCCGTCACGGCATCGCCCGCGCGCTTCTCCTCGTCGACGAAACCTATCGCCCCGCTCTCAAGGCCGCAGGCTTCCTGACCCGTGACCCGAGAATGAAAGAGCGTAAGAAATACGGTCTCAAAGGCGCACGTCGTGCTCCTCAGTTCTCCAAGAGATAAATTATCTACTAAAAAGCCCTGTAACCCCAGTGGTTACAGGGCTTTCTTTATGCCTTTTGGCGCAAATCTGTCGCACAATTCTACAAACGATACTAGACAATATAAGCGAAGATTGGAATTTGTATAATTAAATTACTCAT
>JAKOSQ010000093.1 GCA_029777215.1 Bacillota bacterium | reverse complement strand
CTGGTACATCCTCAACTATGTCCGCTCGGACTATGTCAATCTCTCCGCGCGCCACACGACGCGGCAGGCGGAGTTCACCGGAGGCCTTGTTCTGCTCACGGCGCTGCTCGCGCTGACCATTGTGACGCTGCTGCACCGCCAACGCCTCACCGTCGCCGCGGAGCACCGCGGCCGGGGCATCGCCTATACTGTCGACGCGCTCACCGAGCTTTACAACAAGTTCGGCTTTGAAAAGCGCACCGCTGAGGCGCTCGCCAAAGCGCCGCCGGAGAAGGTCTGCGCCCTCGTCTCCTTCGAGGTCGTCTCCTTCCGCTCCTTCAACACGCTCTACGGCTTCGACGCCGGAGACGACCTGCTGCGCACGATCGCGCTCATCATGCGCGGCCACATGCGCGAGGGCGACGCCGCCGGTCGGCTCTACGCCGACCATTTTGCCTGGTATCTCTGCCGCGACACGAAGGAGGACGTCTATGCGTCGCTGCGCGAATGCGTCCGCTCCGCCAAGGACAGCGGTCTGCCGTTTTCCCTCTGCGCCGGCATTTATGAGATCACGGACCGCTCCATGAGCGTCGCCGAAATGACGGACTACGCCTCCATCGCCAAAAACACGATCAAATACAAATTCACCACCGGCATCGCGATCTACGACGATTCGATGCTCGGGTGCCAGCAGGAGGATGCCGAGCTCGTCGGCAGCATGATGAGCGGCCTCGAAAACGGCGAATTCATCGCCTACTACCAGCCGAAATACAGTCTCAACAGCGAGTGCATCACGAGCGCGGAGGCGCTTGTCCGCTGGAAAAAGCCGGACGGCGAAATTATCATGCCCGGCCGCTTCATCGAGCTGTTTGAAAAAAACGGCTTCATCCGCCATCTCGACTACTACATGTTTGAAAACGTCTGCGCCATGCTGCATGAGACGCTGGACGCCGGACACCCGATTGTGCCGATCTCCGTCAATTTTTCGCGCGTCCATCTCTACGACGCACATTTCCCGGATAGGATCGCCTCAATCGCGAAAAAATACGGCGTGGACACCAAATACCTCGTCGTCGAGCTCACGGAGTCCGCCTTCATCATGGAGGGACAGACGCTCATCGACATCGTCCAGTGTCTCCACGCGCACGGCTTCGCCGTCGCGATCGACGATTTCGGCAGCGGCTTCTCCTCGCTCAACATGCTCAAGGACGTCGACGTCGACGAGCTCAAGATCGACATGAAATTTCTTGAGGGCTTCGAGCGCGGCGGCAAGGTCGGCACGGTCGTCACCTCGGTCATCCGCATGGCGAAATGGCTCGGCATCCCCGCCGTGGCGGATGGCGTCGAGACGCGCGAGCAGATCGACTTTTTGCGCACGCTCGGCTGCGACATGATCCAGGGCTACTACTACTCCCGCCCGATCCCGCGCGAGGAATTCGAAGCCAAACTCGAAAGTAATGAGAGCATCGTAAGCAAAACCGACGCGCCCGCCGCGATCACGGTCGACAACATCAACGCCGTGCTCGGCGCGGACAGCCTCGTCACCTCTCTCATCGACGGTATTCTCGGCGGCTTCGGATTCTACGCCTTCTCGAACGACCGTCTGGAAGCGATCCGCGTCAACAAGGCCTATCTCGAGCTGCTTGGCTATCCCGACATGGGTGCATTTTCCATGCACTCGCTCAACGTCCTCACGCAGGTCTACCCCCCGGACGTACAGCCGCTGATCGAGGCCGTGCGCGAAGCCGTACAGACGGACAAGGTCCGGCGGCTCGAGCTTCGCCGCATCAATTACGGCGGCAGCATCGGCCAGTACCGCTGCTATATCAAGTCCGTCGGCGGCACGGCGGAGGAGCCGCTCGTCTGCCTCTCCTTCATCGACGCGACGGAGCGGCTGCGCGCCGAACGCGAAAAGGAGCTTGACAAGTTCAGCAACGCGCTCTACAGTATTTTTGACGACATCTACGAATTCAACTACTCTACAAACGTCTTTCGCGTCCTCAG
>JAKOSQ010000092.1 GCA_029777215.1 Bacillota bacterium | reverse complement strand
TCTCCTCGATCTACGCGCCGCCCAACCACCCGCGCGGTGTATTGCAACAAACGAAAGCTGACGCAGAAAATTCTGGATATTAAGGTTGACATAATTTTTATTAAAAAAGGACCGTCTGCACAGCAAACGGTCCTTTTTTATGTTTACATAATTATTTTGCTGTTGCCGGGAAGCCAAGGTCGTCGAGCTCCGTGACGGCGGTGCTCACAGCACCGGCATCCCCGTCGATGGTGACGGTCTTGTCCGCAAGGGAGACAGAAAAATGCAAGTTTGCCTTGGTGAGAGAGTCTGTGATGCGCTTGACGCACATCTCGCAATGCATGTCGGGGACGTCTAAAACAGTTGACATAATGTTATACCCTCCAAATTTGATTTTTTATTTCATCAGCTTTTGCAGCGTGTCGATGAGATCGTCGACGGCGTCGCTGTTGCCGGCCTTGATGTCGCTGACGACACAGCGGCGGATGTGCCGCGCGAGAAGTTCTCTCGAAAAGGAGCCGAGCGCCGCCTGTGCGGCGGAGACCTGCGTGACGACGTCGGTGCAGTAGGCGTCCTCGTCGAGCATTTTGCGGATGCCGCGGAGCTGGCCCTCGATGCGGGACAGGCGGTTATAAAGGCGCTGGAGCTCCTCGTCGTCGCGGTGGACGGTTCTGGTTTTGGCAGTCATAGTTTCTTTCCTTTCAGCCGGAGGGCGTTCGAGACGACGAAGATCGACGAGAGCGACATGGCGAGCGCGCCGATCATCGGGCTCAGGAGAATATGGAAGGCGGGGTAGAGGACGCCCGCCGCCACCGGGATGCCCAGCGTGTTGTAACAAAACGCCCAAAAGAGGTTCTGCTTGATGTTCGTGATCGTGAGGCGGGAGAGTTTGACCGCGGCGGGGACATCGTTTAAATCGTTCTTCATCAGCACAACGTCGGCGGACTCGATGGCAATGTCGCTGCCGTTGCCGATGGCGCATCCGACATCCGCCTGCGCAAGCGCGGGGGCGTCGTTGATGCCGTCGCCAACCATCATGACGACCCCGCCGTCCTTTTGCAGGCGCTCGACCTGTGCGGCCTTTTCGCCCGGCAGGACCTCCGCGACGACCTCGTCGACCCCGACGAGCCCGCCGATGTGCTCGGCGGCGGCGCGGTTGTCGCCCGTGAGCAGCACGGTGCGGACGCCCATGGCGCGGAGCTTCGCAATCGCGGCGCGGGACGTCGGTTTGACCGTGTCCGCCACGGCGAGCAGGCCGAGGGCCTTGCCGTCGAGCGCGACGAGCAGGGCCGTCTGGCCCTCGGCGGTCAGCGATGTTACGTCCGCCTCCAGCGCGGAAATGTCGACGCGCTCGCCCTCCATGAGCCGTCGGTTGCCGATGAGAAGCGTTTTGCCGTCCGCTGTCGCGGCGCGGATGCCCCGGCCCGGCAGGTCCTCAAACGACGCGGGCGCGGGGGCGGGGGAGAGATTTCGGGCCGCCGCCTCCTCCGTGACCGCCTTTGCGAGCGGATGGCCGGAGAGGGCTTCGGCGGACGCGGCGAGAGCGAGGAAGTCGTTCTCCTTCATTTCCCGGGAAACAAGCTTTGTCACGCGGGGCTTGCCCTCTGTCACCGTGCCGGTCTTGTCGAGAACGCAGACGGCGATTTTGTGCGTCGTTTCAAGCGCCTCGCCGCTGCGGATGAGGATGCCATGCTGCGCGCCGAGACCGGTACCGACGATAATCGCCGTCGGCGTTGCAAGGCCCATCGCACAGGGACAGGCGATCACCAGGACCGATGTGAAAACTTTGAGCGCGAACG
>JAKOSQ010000091.1 GCA_029777215.1 Bacillota bacterium | reverse complement strand
CTCCGTCGGCGGCGGCATCCCGATTATTCGCCCAATCACCCAGTGCCTCACGGCCAACCGCATCGACGAGGTCTATGCATACTCAACGGCACCACGAACTATATTTTAACGGAGATGATCGCCCACAGCGCCACCTTTGAGGACGCGCTGCATCAGGCCCAGGAAAACGGCTTCGCCGAGGCTGACCCCACCGCCGACATCGAAGGCGTCGACGCCGCGCGCAAGATCTGCATCCTTGCGGATCTCTGCTTCGGAAAGCACGTCAACCCCGCCGAGGTGCATGCGAAGGGCATCACGGGCGTCACGCTCTCGGATGTAGAGTACGCCAAGCGCCTGAGCTGCAAAATAAAGCTCCTCGGCCGCGCCATCCGCACCGGCCACGACACCGCGACGGCCTATGTCGCCCCGCACCTCGTGAGCAATTCGAGCCTGCTGTCGAACGTTGACGGCGTCATGAACGGCATCGTCGTGCACGGCAACGCCCTCGGCGACGCGATGTTTTACGGCGCGGGCGCGGGCAAGCGCCCAACCGCGAGCGCGGTGGTGGCGGACGTCATCGACGCCGTCAAGCACCTCAAGGCCCGCAAGTACCTCGACTGGGATGACGCCCCGGCGAGCTATTTCACGGACAGCACCTACCTCGCGACGCGCTGGTATGTGCGCGCGTCGACCTCGCTCCAGCAGATCGGCTGGGCCTTTGACAAGGTGAACTTCGTCACCTACCCCGGCGCGCCGGCGGACGAGTACGCCTTCGTCACGGCGGTGTACGACGAGAACACCATGCTCAAACTCACGGGCGGCATGACCGTCCACTCGCTGTTCCGCATTCTCGACTAAAATGCAAACGCCCGCAGCGGCGGGAAAAACTGGAGGAATGAGACCAATGCTGATCGTACAAAAATTTGGCGGCAGCTCCGTGGCGGACGCGGAAAAAATCAACCGCGTCGCCGGGATTATTGCCGACACTTATGCCGACGGGAATGACGTCGTCGTGGTCCTCTCCGCACAGGGCGACACGACGGACGACCTCATCGCCAAGGCCGCCGAGATCAACCCCAAGGCGTCCAAGCGCGAGATGGACGTGCTGCTCTCGACTGGCGAGCAGATTTCCGTCGCGCTAATGAGCATGGCCCTTGAAAGAATGGGACTGCCGGTCGTCTCGCTCACCGGCTGGCAGGTGCAGATGCGCACCAACTTTGACTATAGCAACGCCCGCATCCTCTCCTGCTCGACCGAGCGTATCCAGCAGGAGCTTGACAAGCGCCGCATCGTCATCGTCACCGGCTTTCAGGGCGTCAACGGCATGGGCGATATCACAACGCTCGGCCGCGGCGGTTCGGACACCTCGGCGGTCGCCATCGCCGCCGTGCTCCACGCCGACAAATGCCAGATCTTTACGGACGTTGAGGGCGTTTTTACCGCCGACCCGCGCAAGGTTCCGAACGCGCGCAAGCTCGATGAGATCACCTACGACGAAATGATGGAACTCGCGTCCCTCGGCGCGCAGGTTTTGCACAACCGCAGCGTCGAAATGGCCAAGCGCTACGGCGTCGATCTCGAGGTGCTCTCGAGCTATGTCAGAAAACCCGGCACAAAAGTCAAGGAGGTCGTAAAAAACGTGGAACAGATGAAGATCAGCGGAATCGCAAAGGACAACAACGTCTCGCGTATCGCCGTCGTCGGCGTACCGGACGAGCCGGGCATCGCATTTAAGCTCTTCCGGGTGCTCGCCAACTCGAAAATCAATGTCGATATCATCCTGCAGTCGATCGACCGCAACGGCACGAACGACATCAGCTTCACCGTCTCGGAGGCGGACTATGAAAAGACCATGCAGCTCGTCGAGGAGCGCAAGGACTCCCTGCACTACAAGGAACTCTACGGCGACAAGAAGGTCGCGAAGGTCTCCATCGTCGGCGCGGGCATGCTCACGTCCTCCGGCGTCGCGGCCCTGATGTTCGAGGCGCTCAGCGACGCGAAGATCAACATTCAGGTGATCTCCACGAGCGAGATCAAGGTCTCCGTCCTTATCAACGAGGACGACGCCGACAAGGCCGTCCAGGTCATCCACAACAAGTTTTTTGATTGATCTTCAATGAGGCTTTTTATAAGCAGTGAAAAAGCGGGGACCGGTAGGCCCCCGCTTTTTTCGTTTCATGTTTTTATAGGTGCCGCAGCAGGTCCATGAAGGGGACCATGAGGAAGTGCGGGATGAATTTCGCCACCAGACGGTGCGCCATGCAGATCGGACCCGGCGTCGAGACCCAGAGGTTGAGCCGACTGTCAAACAGCGCCCAGCGCACGACCGAACGCACACGGCCCGAAAGGAAGAAACCGTAGCCGTTCTCGTCCGTCTTCAGTGCGTTCTGAATAAACTCCGTGTCCCGAATCCAGTAGGGGCACACCGCCGTGACGTGGATGCCGGTGAGCAGCAGCTCGTAGTGCAGCGTCTTCGTGTAGCTCTGCAGAAACGCCTTCGTTGCGGCGTAGACATTGAGATACGGCATCGGCTGAAACGCCGCCGTCGAGCAGATTTCGAGCACCCGGCTGCCCTTCACGAGCCACGGCAGCGCCACTGTCGTCACGGCGACCGCCGCGCGGCAGTTGAGATCAATCATGCCGTCGTTGTCCCGCAGCGGAATCTCCGCCGTGGGGCCGATGCGTCCGTAGCCCGCCGCGCAGACGAGGTAGGCGATCTCCGGATTTTCCTTTTGAAACAGCGCGAGCAGCGCGTCGATGTTTTCCGGCACGGTGAGGTCCATCGGCACGGGCCGGACGGGCCGGGCGCAGATTTCCTGCACCTCGCGGAGCTGCGCCTCGCGCCGCGCGATGACCCAGACCTCGTCGAGACTCTCGTCCCTGCCGATCTGGCTGGCAAATTCCCGCCCGAGCCCGCTCGAAGCGCCCGTGATGACCGCAATGCGCATGTTTATGTCCTCCTTCGCCGCCGGGTCTGTTAGTATCTGTCCGCCCGCCGCGTTTTAACCGGGATTGGCCAGCACTTTTGGCTGAAATGACAGCTTCCTGTTCAGTATAGCACAGCCTTGTGCGGCTGTCTGCCCAAAGCGCCGGAAAAAGCGCTGGATGCGGGCGTTTTTTTCGTGCAAAATTTTCTTTGCGGAAAAAAGGGAAAATGCACAGCGACGTCGTAAAAGACTAATAGCATTGACTCTCTGCGCTCATGCAGCGCGTTTATGACGGAGGTGAGTCCACATGCCGACGCCCAGAGAACTGCGCGAGGAGCTCGAAAAGACGATCGTGTCCGACCGCGGCGTGCGCGCCGCCGACTCGCTCGGCCGCGCAAGGCCCGAGGAGCCGGACGAAATCCGCACCTGCTTTCAGCGGGACGTGGACCGCATCACTTACTGCAAGTCCTTCCGCCGCCTCAAGCACAAGACGCAGGTCTTCCTGCAGCCGGAGGGCGACCACTACCGCACGCGCCTGACCCACACGCTCGAGGTCACCCGCATCGCGCGGACGCTCTCGCGCTCCCTAATGCTCAACGAAGACCTCACGGAGGCCATCGGCCTCGGCCACGATCTCGGTCACACACCTTTCGGCCACGCGGGCGAACGCGCTTTAAACGAGCTGCTGCCCGGCGGCTTCCGTCACTATGAGCAGAGTCTCCGCGTCGTCGACCGGCTCGAAAAAAGTGGCAGCGGCCTCAATCTCTGCCAGGAGACCCGCATGGGTATCCTCAACCACACCGTCGGCGCGCCGGACGACACGATGGAGGCCACCGCCGTCCGCCTGTCCGACCGCATTGCCTACATCAACCACGACGTTGACGACGCCATGCGCGCCGGCATCATCACGGAAGCGGAGCTGCCGCCGATCGTCACCGAGCGCATCGGTAAAAAGCACAGCGCCCGCATCAACTCCATCATCCTCGACATCCTCATGTCCAGTCAGGACGGCCCGCTCCAGATGTCGCCCGACATGGCCGAGGCCGTTGATACGTTCCACGAATTTCTGTATGAACACGTTTACCGCAACCCGCGGGCCAAGGGCGAGGAGGCCAAGGTCGCCGGCATTCTCGGCGCGCTCTGGGACTGGTATGTCAGGGACCCGGCCCGCCTCCCGGCGGACTACCGCCGCATTGCGGACGACGAGGGCGTCGAGCGCGCCGTCTGCGACTATGTCTCCGGCATGACGGACGACTATGCGGTCTACAAATTCAACAGCATCTACATTCCCAAGGCATGGCAGGTCAAGTGACCCCGGGCACCGAGAGGAGGCGATGGCCGTGCCGTTTCCCGAAAGCTTCATTCAGGAGCTCATTGAACGAAACGATATCGCGGACGTCGTTTCCCAGTACGTCAGACTGACGAAAAAAAGCGGACAGAACCTGTTCGGACTCTGCCCCTTCCACAGCGAAAAGACGCCGTCCTTCTCCGTCGCGCCGGACAAGCAGATCTACCACTGCTTCGGCTGCGGCAAGGGCGGCAGCGTCATCAATTTCATCATGGAGATCGAAAATCTCTCCTACCCGGACGCGGTGCGCTTTCTCGCCCGCCGCGTCGGCATGGCCGTTCCTGAGGACGAATACGATGCCAGCGCCAGCAAGCGCGAGCGCATGCTCAAGCTCAACCGGGACGCCGCCCGCTTCTTTTTCGCCCAGCTCTCCGAGCCCTGCGGCGCGGCGGCGAGGGCCTACATCGAGCGGCGCGGCATCTCTCCGCAGATGGTCACGCGCTTTGGTCTCGGCGCGGCGCCGAACGAATGGCAGGCGCTCACGGACGCGATGCTTCGACAGGGCTACACAAAGCCGGAACTGCTCTCCGCCGGTCTCGTCCGAGCCTCAAAAAAGGGCGACGGCGGGGTCTACGACACCTTCCGCAACCGTCTCATGTTTCCGGTCATAGACGTCCGGGGCAGCGTCATAGGCTTTTCGGGGCGCATCCTCGACGACGGCGAACCAAAGTACATGAACAGCCCGGAAACGCTGGTTTACAGCAAAAGTCACAACTTATTCGCATTAAATCTTGCTAAAAAGTCAAAACTTGGGTATATTATTCTCTCAGAGGGAAATATTGACGTCGTCTCCCTGCATCAGGCGGGCTTTGACTGCGCGGTCGCCTCGCTTGGCACCTCGCTGACGGCAGAGCAGGCCCGGCTCATCTCCCGCTATGTCAATGAGGTCGTCATCGCCTACGACGGCGACGAGGCGGGGCAGAAGGCGTCCCAGCGCGCGATCGGCATTTTGCAGCAGCTCGACCTCAAGGTCCGTGTGCTGCGCGTGACCGGCGCGAAGGACCCGGACGAATTCATCAAGGCTTACGGCCCGGCCGCTTTCGAAAATCTGCTCTCGAAGTCGCAAAACCACATCGAGTACCGGTTTTCGGACGTTGCCGCGAAGCACGATCTCGCGACCGACGAGGGCCGCGTCGCGTTTTTGAAGGACGCGACGGTCCTGCTCGCGGGTCTGCCGAACGCGGTCGAGCGCGAGGTCTACGCGGGCCGCGCCGCCGAGATTGCAAAGGTGTCGAAGGATGCGATCCTGCGCGAGGTCGAGCGGGAGCGAAAAAAGGCCGCCGGTCAGGCGAAAAAAAAGCGCGAGAGCGAGGAGAGCCGGCCCCTGCGCCAGATTCAGCCGCGCTCGCGGGAGCTGCGCTTTGACGACCCGGTGTCCGCCATGGCGGAAAAGGGCGTGCTGCGGCTGCTCTGCCACGACCCGACGCTCTTTCACGGCGACGAGCTCGCGGAGGAGGATTTCTCCGTTCCGCAGTTCGGAAAACTTTACACAGCGCTCCGCGAGCAGACGAAAAACGGCGGCGCTCCGTCGATCGCCCTACTTCAGGGCTTTTCGGGCGAGGAGACATCGCTCCTGACGGAGACCGTCTCGGAGCCCTTCGACCCCGCGAACGCCGACAAGGCGCTCGCAGACTACATAGAAAAGATCAAGGCCGCAAAGCTTGTTCGGATGCAGCGCGGCGAAAACGGCGAGGATACCATGCGTGCCTTTGCCGAAGAACAGCGAAAGCGCAAAGGCTATAGGGGGTAAGGATAAATATGGCAACCAAGGAAACCGAAGAGAAGAAGACCAAGAAGAAGGCGCAGACCGACGAAACGGTCGAGCCGCAGGCGGAGAACGCCCAGCCGGAAAAATCCGCGGAGGACTGCCTGCACGAGCTCATTGAAAAGGGAAAAAAGGCCGGCAAGCTCACGAGCAAGGAGCTCATGGACGTGCTCGAAAGCCTCAACCTCGAAGCCGACCAGATTGATAAATTCTACGACCAGCTCGAAAATCTCGGCATCGAGACGACGGGCGAGGACTACTTGCGCCCGATTGACGAGGACGCGCTGCCCGAGCTTGAGCAGCTCGAGGAGATCGAGGAGGTCACGGAGGACGAACTCAAAAACGCCGACGCGATCGCGGACTCCTACGCCACCGACGACCCGGTTCGCATGTACCTCAAGGAGATCGGCAAGATCCCACTGCTGACGCCGGAGGAGGAGATTGGGCTCGCCATCCGCATGTCGCAGGGCGACGAGGAGGCCAAGCGCCGCATGGCGGAGGCAAACCTCCGTCTGGTCGTCTCCATCGCCAAGCGCTATGTCGGCCGCGGCATGCTGTTTCTGGACCTCATCCAGGAGGGCAACCTCGGCCTCATCAAGGCCGTCGACAAATTCGACTACACCAAGGGCTACAAGTTCTCCACCTACGCGACCTGGTGGATTCGGCAGGCCATCACCCGCGCCATCGCGGACCAGGCCCGCACCATCCGCATCCCGGTCCACATGGTCGAGACGATCAACAAGGTCATCCGCGTCTCCCGCCAGCTGCTGCAGGAGCTTGGTCACGATCCCTCTCCGGAGGAGATCGCCGAGGAGATGGGCATGCCGGTCGAAAAGGTCCGCGAAATTTTGAAGATTGCGCAGGAACCCGTCTCCCTCGAAACGCCGATCGGCGAGGAGGAGGACAGCCACCTCGGCGACTTCATCCCGGACGAGGACGCCTCCGAGCCGAGCGAGGCCGCTTCCTACACCCTGCTGCGGGAACAGCTCGACACGGTCCTCTCGACGCTCACGCCCCGCGAGGAGAAGGTCCTGCGCCTGCGCTTCGGCCTTGAGGACGGCCGCACCCGCACGCTCGAGGAGGTCGGCAAGGAATTCAACGTCACCCGCGAGCGCATCCGCCAGATCGAGGCCAAGGCCCTGCGCAAGCTCCGCCACCCTTCGAGATCGAAAAAGCTCCGCGACTTTTTGAATTGAACGCAGATGTCCGGCACGGGAAATTCCGTACCGGACATTTTTCTTGACATCTTCGCCCGCGCGGCGTATCATTGGCACAATACACAAAAAGGCGGTGACAAAATTGGGAATTATACTCGAAACAAAGCGCCTGCTCCTGCGTCCGCTGACGCTGGACGACGCGGAGGAAGCCTACCGAAACTGGACGAGCGACCCGGAGGTCGCCCGCTTCATGCGCTGGGAGGTTCACGACAGCCCCGCCGTTACCCGCGCGTGGCTCGTTGCCGATGCGCAGGACGAGAAAACGCACAATTTTGGCTTTGTCCGAAAGGATACCGGCGCGCTCATCGGCTGCGGCGGTCTTTGTTGGAGCAAAGATCACGGTTTGTACGAGCTTGGCTACAACATCATGAAAAGCTGCTGGAATCAAGGCTACACAACCGAGGCTGCACAGGCACTCGTCGTCTATGCAAGGGATGAGCTCCACCAGAAGCGCCTGTTCTGCTGCCACGCTGTTGACAATCCCGCTTCCGGCAGGGTCATGAAAAAGGCCGGCTTCGTCTATCAGCGCGACGGGAGCTACACGAACTTCGACGGCACGCGGCACTTTGCCTGCCGCGAGTATCTTCTGGAATTCTAAACTGAAAAATCATCATTAACGAATGGGTACACGCAGTTTATCCCGGCACTGCGGCGGATGATTCCGCTGTAGGTTGTACAGGGGAAAATTGCGCGTGCCCGTTTTTTTGCTTGCGGCAGCTTTGCCCGCACCTGCTTTTCTCTCCCGCATAGGATGGTCTGCAAGCCCTATCACGCAAAAAGGAGACTTTGTATATGAATGAAACTATACCCGCCACGCCGGCGGCGGGGGACTGCGTCCCGCTTGAGACGCCGATAGAGGATGTGAAGCTCGCGCGGGCGTACGTTCCCGTGCAGGTGCGCTGCGCGGTGTTTACGCCCGCCGTATCGCTCACAAAGGGAACGGCTTTCCCACCGCTCTGGAACGACTGCTTTCTTCGGACGGGAGGCGTGATCGATGACTGAACAGGAACTGCTGCAAAAGATCATGGAGCTCGATTTTTACATCATCGACCTCCATCTTTACCTCAACACGCACCCGGAAGACGCGGACGCGATCGGCATGTACAACGACGCCGTGCTGCAAAACCGCGACCTGCGCGCTGAGTACACGCAGAAGTACGGGATGCTGACGTCGAACCACTGCGTCTCGGCGGTGCCGTGGCAGTGGATCGACTCCCCGTGGCCGTGGCAGAAGGCCGCAAACTTCGAGCTCAGGGAGGAAAACGTCTGATGTGGATGTATGACAAAAAACTGGAGTACCCGATTCTGATCAAAAACCCAAACCCCGCCCTTGCGAAGCTGATCGTGACGCAATATGGTGGACCGGACGGGGAACTGGGCGCGGCGGTGCGGTATCTCTCGCAGCGCTTTTCAATGCTCACACCGCAGGCGCGGGCGACCCTCAACGACATCGGCACCGAGGAGCTGGGCCACCTCGAGATGGTCGGGACCATCGTCCGGCAGCTTATCGAGGGGCTCTCAGACCGGGAAATCGAGGAGGGGGGCTTTGCGCCCTACTACGTTGATCACGGCCTCGCCGTTTACCCCATGAGCGCGGGCGGCGTGCCGTTTTCCGCCGCGACCTTGCAGTCCCTTGGCGACCCGATCACCGATCTCACGGAGAACATGGCCGCCGAACAGAAGGCCCGCTCGACCTATGAATACCTCATCCGCATGACCGACGACCCCGACGTGATCGGCCCGCTCAAGTTCCTGCGCGAGCGCGAGATCGTCCACTTCCAGCGCTTCGGCGAGTGCCTCGGCATCGTGCAGGACTACCTCGACCAGAAGCGGGTATTCGCTCCGCAGACGGCGTGCGAGAGCTGAGGTGATCGAAATGGACGAGGCCAAAAAGGAGGCTGCGGTCAAGCGCGGCTTCCGCACGCCCGAGGAGGCCATGAGCGGCAGGGGAGCGGTCTATGAGCGCGGGAGAGCGCAGGAGAGCTGGCCCTACAGTCTCGGCGACTATCTCAAGGGCTACGTCGGACGGCGCATCCGCGTTGGCTGCGTGCTGCCGAACGGACGCTACTTTGAAAAAACCGGCGAGCTCGCCACCGTCGGCACAAATTTTCTTGCTCTGCGTTCCGCCAGAACGGGCGGCCTCGTCCTTGTCGACCTCGCCGCCGTCCGGGGCGTGGAGATCGGCTGAAGCGGCAAAACGAAAGCTTGCGGCTGTGTTCGGAGAACACAGCCGCAAGCTTTTGCCCGCGCAAAAGCGCTTTTTATTCCTTCCACGGGCGCGCGCTGCCGAACCAGCCCTTCTGCTGCCAGTATTCGTAGTCGGCGGGGTTCTGCATCTTTTGAATCAGAAAGCGCATGAAGCTAAAGACCGCGCGGCCTCGGAGGCCCGGCTGCACATGGCCTGCGCGCGCCCTAATCTTCGCGGCGGTGCGGTCGGTCCAGCGCTCGGCATTGGCGCGGCGCTTTTCGTTGACCTCCTCCCATGAGATTGCGCGGACCGCGAGGCCGTATTTGTAGACGCGCGGCACGCCCCAGAAGAAGAGACTGTCCGCGATGTCCCGGTTGGTCGACTTCATGCCGCCGCCCGCCGCCGTCGAGATGACGACGCCCTGTTTTGTGAACATCTTCGCCTCCGGACGGTGTGGCATCCAACGCCAGCCGTAGTGATCGAGAAAGGCCTTCATCGAGCCGGTCGCGTGATAAACATAGACCGGCGAGGTAAAAATGAGCACGTCGGCGGCGTCCATCGCCGCCGTGATTGGCGCGAGCTGCGCCGCGTGCGGGCAGAGCGTCTCACTCTTCATAAAGCACTGCGTGCAGCCGAGGCAGAAGTGCGGCATGTCGCGCGGGAGGAAAAATTCCGTGATGTCCTCCGGCACCGTCAGCTTCTCCGCGAGCATGCGGCCAATGTGCCAGGTGCTGCCTTTGTGGTTCTGTCCGTTGATCATGACAACCTTCATCTGCGCGTCTCCATTGTTTTTGATGAAAATAATTGTACCACGCGCCTGCAAAAAAAAGAAGAGGCGGTCGTTGCTTTTTCCTGTCATGGAGAAAACGGCGAATTTGTTTTTGCTGTGTGCGGCAAAATATAGCTGGTATGTTTATTGAAAACGCCGAAAGAACTGTGTATAATACAACTATTAAAAGAAAAGAAGGCCCCGCAATGAGCAACCCCTTCAGCGCCCTAAAAACCAAAGATTTCCGTACCTACTGGATTGGCATGGCTGTCTCGACGATCGGAACCTGGATGCAGAACATCGCCCAGCCGTGGCTTGCCTACAAGCTCACGGACTCGGCACTGCTCATCAGCCTCATCGGTGCGCTGCAATATCTGCCAATGCTGCTGCTCGCCCTCGTCGCTGGCGTCTATGTCGACCGCATGTCGAAAAAGAAGATTCTTTTGTTCACGCAGTCGGCCTCCCTCGTAATCGTCCTGGCGCTGGCGCTGCTGGTGAGCACCGGCAAGATCCAATACTGGCACCTTCTCGTCGCGGCGACGGCGCTCGGCTGCGTCAACACGCTGGACATGCCTGCGCGGCAGGCGCTTTTGAGCGAGCTCGTCCCGAAGGAGGAGCTCATGGACGCCATCGCGCTCAATTCGGCCGTCTTCAACATGGCACGAACGATTGGCCCCGCCGTTGCGGGTATCGTGATGGAGGTCTGGGGCATCGGGGTCTGCTTCTATGTCAACGCCTTCAGCTTTGCCGCCGTGGTGGTGAGTCTCCTTTTCATCCACCCACACTCGAACGTTCAGCCCGCCGGCGAGATGCCAAAGCTGCCGGACATGAAGCGCGACATCCGCGAGGGCCTGCGCTACATTAAGGAAAATAAGATTCTGCTTCTGACGCTGATGGGCCTTTTCACGCTCGGCACTTTCGCGCTGAACTTCAGCGTGCTCATCCCGGTGTTTTCAAAGACCGTCCTCTCGCAGCAGGAGACGGGCTACGGCTTCCTCATGTCCTGCATGGGCATCGGCTCCTTCGTCGGGGCGATGCTCGTTGCGGCGCAAAGCAAGAAAAAACCCTCGAAGCTCGTGCTCTACGGCCTCCCGGTCCTCTCGGGCCTGTCGCTCATTGCCCTCGGCCTCACGCGCACCTACGCGCTCACCTGCGTCGCAATCGCCTTCGCGGGCTACTTCATCATTCGCTACACCGCGACCGCGAACTCGACCCTCCAGACGAACTCCGACCCCGAGCATTTGGGCCGCGTCATGAGCGCCTACACGCTCGTCTTCGCGGGCACCACGCCGATCGGCAACCTCTTTACCGGCTTCATCGCGCAGAAATTCGGCGCACCGGCGGCCTTTCTCGCCTGCGGCGGCGTCATACTCGCGCTTCTCGTTCCGATCAATCTCTACCGGGTGCGGCTCGGCCGCGCGGGACTCGCGGAAGGCGAACACTAACAAAAATGCCGGAATTTGCGCTCCTGCGCCGCTTTTCAGGCGGCGGAATGCTTTTTTGCATTTTCATCCCGCGGCGATTAAAATTGAAAAGCTGAATTTTACTGAAAAGAAGGAAGACCATGGACCCTAAAAAGAAATCAATTTTGCAGATGCTTGTTTGCGCGACGCTTTGGAGCACGGCTGGAATTTTTATAAAAATGGTGCCTTGGAGTCCGTTCGTGATCGCGGGCTGGCGCAGCCTCATCGCGGGCGTGATCGCGCTTTTGTTCCTGCG
>JAKOSQ010000090.1 GCA_029777215.1 Bacillota bacterium | reverse complement strand
CGGGCCGAACTGCGCGAACTTGCCGTTGTCGTTGACCACGCGGAACTTCACGAAGATGGTCGTGACGGGGTCGTCGGCGTATTCGATTTCGGCCTCGGCGAGAGCGGTCTCGTCGTGCGGGCACCAGTAGACCGGCTTTTTGCCGCGGTAGATGTAGCCCTTTTCGTACATCTTGCCAAAGACCTTGACCTCCTCCGCCTCAAACCAGGGGTTCATGGTGAGGTAGGGGCGATCCCACTCGGCGAGGACGCCCAAACGGACGAACTGCTCCTTCTGGATGTCGACGTACTTTTGGGCGAATTCGTGGCAGGCGTCGCGGAACTCGGGGATGGACATCTTTTTGCGGTCGAGCTTGTTCTGCTTGATGATCGCGGACTCGATGGGCATGCCGTGGTTGTCCCAGCCGGGGACGTAAGGCGCGTACCAGCCGCTCATGTTGCGGTAGCGGACGATGAAGTCCTTGAGGCACTTGTTCATGGCGGTGCCCATGTGGATGTAGCCGTTGGAGAAGGGAGGGCCGTCGTGCAGGATGAACTGCGGTCTGCCCTCGTTTTTCTTGAGGATCGCGTGATAAAGGTCCTGTTCATACCATCCCTTGAGCATGTCCGGCTCGCGCTTTGCGAGCGAGGCGCGCATGGGGAAATCGGTCTGCGGAAGATTGACGGTTTTGTTATAGTCCTGTGACATGTTGAAGTTGACTCCTATCTGAATGCGCCCGATATAACGCAGATTATGCGCGGATAATTAAAAACTTATAAATACGGCAAAAGTCCCTTGCCGCAAAACGACAAAAGGACATATGGTTTTGGGGCGCGGCACAGCATCGTCCGATAGTATGCCCCGCCCCGTTATTTTTTTCAGATCATTTTCCAAAACGGAGATTGTCAAAGCTGAAGCCGGGGCCGCCTTGGGCCTGCGGACCGGTCTGGCCGCCGTTCGGTGCGGAGAAAAGACGGGTCGGTTCGTCCTCGCCCGCGGGCGTTTCCGCCGGGGCTTCGCGGACGGGCTTTTCGCTCTCGGCCGGGGCGAGCTTCTCAACGGAGGTCTCGATGCTGCGGACCGTCTCGTCAAACGCTCTGGCCTTTTCGGGCTGCTGGTTCTGAGTCATGTCCTCAAGCTTCAGATTCTGCAGGCCGTCGAGGAAATCGAGCTGGCGCGAGCAGATCGCGCGCATATTTTCGATGTATTTCGTACTCTCGCGCTTGGCCTCAAGCAGACGGGCTTCCTCGGTGGAGCGCTGCGTATAGGACTCGTGCGTGATGCGCTCGGCCTCGGTCTTGGCGTTTGCGAGCATCTCCTCGGCCTTGCCGCGCGCCTCCGCCTCGATCCCGGCGGCGAGCTTCTGCGCGGACAGGAGGGTCTGGCGCATCGTGTCCTCGGTGGTGCGGTATTCCTCGATCTTGTCGACGAGAACCTTCATCTTGCTTTTGAGGACCATGTTTTCCTTGGCGATCGCGGAGTAGTCGTTTGCTGCCTCGTCCAGGAAATCGTCGACGGCAGCCATATCGTATCCGCCAAAAATTGCTTTATCAAAGGTTTTTTCTCTGAAATTCTGAGGTGTCAGCATATCCTAAAGCCCTTTCTTTATGTCGGAAACCCGGCGGCGTGCGCCGCGTCTCGTGGGGTGAAAGCTTCTGTCTGTTGCTTCTCAGTGTAGATATACGCCGGACGAGCCGAGCTCGTCCATGATGTCGCCCATGACGTCGACATTGTTCGGCGTGAGTATGTAGGTGTTCGCGGCGACCTTGCCGATCTTGCCGTCGAGCGCGTAGGCCACGCCGCTGAGGAAATCGACGAGCCGGCGGGCAACGTCCTTCGGTGCCTCCTCGAGATTGAGCACCACGCTGCGGCGCTCGCGGATATGGTCGGCAATCTCGGCGGCGGCCTCGAAGCGCTCGGGCTTGACGAGGACGACCTGTGCCTGCTGCCCGCCGCCCAGATTCACGACCTTGTCACGCCGCGGAATGGACGGACGGGGGGGCGCGTCGTAGTCCGAAAACGGATTGTTGCGGCGATCGACCGGGGGTGCAGCGCTCCGCCGCGGCTCCGGCGCGGGAGCGGAGCGGGGCTCTGCGGGCGCCTCGGCGTATTCGTCGCCGAACTCGTCGTATTCTTCGCTGCTGTATGGACGGGTGAGCTTTTTCAGCTCGTCAAAAAGACCCATAGTAAATCATGCCTTTCTCCCCGCCGCCCACCGCCTTTGCAGTGCTGCTGCGGGGTCTTGAAGCTGTATTTGAAGCGCGGGAGCGCGATCTCAGTCTGCTTTCGGCGGATAGGGGCGCGCGCCGAAGATCGCCGTGCCGACGCGAACCATGTTCGCGCCTTCGCGGATGGCATCCTCAAAATCGCCGCTCATACCCATAGACAAAAAATCCATGCTGACATTATCGTATTTTTTCGCCGAATTGTCAATAAAAAGCTGACGCATCCGGGCAAACCAGACGCAATTTTCGCCTTTTCCGGCTGCGATCGGGGGAATCGCCATGAGTCCGCGCACGCGGACGCCCGGAAGCGAGCCTGCTTTTTCCAAAATCGCCGGCAGCTCCCCGGGGCGCATGCCGGATTTTGAGGTCTCGTCCGCGATGTTAATCTCGAGCAAAACGTCCTGCGTGACGCCGCGCTTCACCGCACGCTCCGAGATGGCCTCGAGCAGCTCGACGGAGCTCACGGACTCGATGAGCGCGCAGACGCCGACGAGGTATTTGACCTTGTTTTTCTGGAGCGTTCCGATGAAGTGGAGCGCCGCGCCCTCGTAGGCCCCGGCCTCGTTTTTCTCGCAGAGCTCCTGCACGCGGTTTTCGCCGCACACGCGGATGCCCGCCGCGACCGCTTCCCTGACCTTTTCGGCGTCGTTCATCTTCGTCGCGGCGACGAGGGTGATCTCCGCCGGGTCGCGTCCGGTGCCGCGCGCCGCGGCTTCGACGCGGGCCTGTACGCTCTTTACATTTTCGGCTATGCTCATGGTGACTGCGCTTCCCTTTCCCTGATACAAAGACCCCGCGGGGCCGTGTTTACTGTTCGCGAAGAACCTTGCCGTCCGTCACGCCCTTCGTGCTGAGGATGATCTCGTTTCCGACGCGGAGGCTCCGCGCCTCCTCGGAGACTTTGACGAGGTAGTATTCGTCCGTCTCATAGGCGATCTCGATATATTTCTTCTCGGCCTGCATGCCGGTGAGGGTGTAGACATAGGTCCCGTCGCCGTCCTTCAAAACGGCCTCCTTCGGCACACGGATGCCCTCGTGCGTGTCAAATTCGAGCTCGGCGGTCGTCTTGCGGACGGCGAGCATGTCCTTCGGGTCGGTCGTGCAGCGGAAGACGATGACACACTGCTTGTTCACCGCCTTGCCGATTGAGACGACATGCATTTTGAAGGGCGTGCTGCTGTAGCGTCCGAAGCTCAGCGCCGCGCTGCCGCCGACCTTGAGCCGCGCAGCATAATCCTGCGCGACGGTCGCGGCAAAGTACCACTCATAGGGGTCGCAGAGCTTGCCGCGCACATTTTCCGAGACAGTCTCCGGGCTGTCCTCAAGCTTTTTGAGGCTGTCCGGCGTGAGGTCCGTGAGCTTGTCCGGTGTGAGAAATTCAAAGCCGTCCGCCGAGGCGGCGAAAAGTCCCGCCGAGGGCGCTGTGATCGCGACGGTGTCCCGCGAGGCGCTGGCGCTGAGACTGTCGAGCTGGGTCTGCACGGCGTCGAGCTGGGCCTGTGTCGCCTCGACATTCGAGCTCTCGATAACGAGGGAAGAGAGCGTGATCGCGGCCGAGGAGAGCTCGTCCGTCTTGTGCCGCGCGGCGGCGGCGGCGACGTCCGTGACCGCGTCGCTCACGGCGCCCTCGCGGTCGGAGAGGTCCTCCGCGTTCTGCGCCCCGGCGAGCACGGCGCTGATGTAGGCCTTTTTGCTCTCGAGCTCCGTGATCTGTGCGGCGCGGGAGAGCGCCTCCTCGCTGGAATAGGTGACGGCGACAGTCTCGCCCTTTGCGAGCACCGCGCCGTTTTCCGCGACGACCGAGAGGTATTTTTCGCCGCTCTCGACGAGCGTTTCCTTTCGCGCGACGATGCCGGGGGCCGGGGCCGTCTCCGCAAGGGTGACATAGACCGCGGGGGCCGTGCGAACGTCGCTTTTGAGCGCGCGGACGATATAGACGCCCAGATAGCATAACAAGGCCCCGAAAAGGAGCCAAGATACCAGTCTCGTGAGCGCATTCGTTCGTTTCATTGGCAAATCTCCTTTTCGGGGCCCTGCG
>JAKOSQ010000089.1 GCA_029777215.1 Bacillota bacterium | reverse complement strand
CGTTTACATCCGCGCGGACATTGCGGGCAATCATGCCCATGAGCGTCGACTTGCCGACGCCGCTGCCGGCGAAGATGCCCATACGCTGGCCCTTGCCGATGGTCATGAGGCCGTCTATGGCGCGCACCCCGAGTTCGATCACATCCGTGATCGGAGGGCGCTCCATGGGGTTTTCAGGGTTGCCGTTGATGGAGATTTTTTCGCCGTACGGGAGCGGCGGGCCGCCGTCTATCGGTCTGCCGAGCGAATCGATCGCGCGGCCGACCATTTCGTCGCAGACGCTGACCTCCAGCTTTTCGCCGTTGGTCGTCACGCTGCAGCCATAACCGATACCGTCCACGTTCTGGAACGGCATGAGGTAAACCTTGTTTTCTTCAATACCGACCACTTCGGAGATGACGTCTGTGCCGTCGCGGTCGATGTGGATCGTGCAGATGTCGCCGATGCTGCATTCCATGCCGGTCGCCTCGACCGTCATGCCGATGATTTTGTTGATTCGGCCTTCGCGCGTGCGCAGGTCGGACAGCTGGATCACCCGGTAACAGCTCTCAAGAGATTCATGGATGCTCGGCACGCGCTCACTCCCTTAGTATTGTTCACTGCGTTCCGCGTCCTGCTGGTCGAGCTGGCGGAAAGCGCGGCGGAGATTGTCCGCCTGCACCTCGATGGAGCTCACGACCGCGCCCTCGTTTGTGACGACGCGGCAGACGCCGTCCGTTCCCGCAACGGGAAAGACGCGCGCCCGACCGTTGTATTCGGGCTTGCCGAGCTCGGCGTTGATCTTGTCGACGAGGGTGACAAGGCGCTCGGAGATTTCAACATTGAGCCAGTCGGCGTTTTTGACGGACGAGACGGTCTGCATGACGAGGCGTTCGAGCGTCAGATCATCCTCGGCGATGTGCTCGAAGATCATTTTTTCGGCGATATCGGTCGCCATATATTTGAGTTCTCTGGTGTAGTCTTCAATAAATTGCTGCTGGGCGCGTACAAGCTCGTCCATGAGGCTCTGGACGCCCGAGATGCAGTCGCGGAGCTCGGCTTTTTTCTTGTTGAGCGCGTCGTAATAAGCCTGCTGGGCCACCTCGGCCGCAAGCTCGCGCAGCTCGTCGGCGTAAAATTCGCCGATCGTCTCCTTGGTGACGGCGGGCGTCTGCGCGGATTCGATGTGTTCGGGGACCCACAGCTGCGGCTCGGCGGGCTCGGACGGGACATTCTCCTCCGCTGTCGTCTCCTCCGGGGCGTCCGTCTCCGGCGCTTCCGGCTCGGCCGTCTCCCCAGACGGCTCCTGCGGAAACTCCGGGTCGTCCTCGCCGCGCGGGGATAGGGCGGTTTTTTTATCCTCGAACGCGACGTCCGGGATCGGGACCTTTTCGCTGTCGGTGACAAAAAAGCGGTTTTTGTAAACGTTACTCAATGATCGCATCCTCCCCACCTCTGGAGATGACGATCTCGCCGCTCTCCTCGAGCTGGCGGATGGTCTCAACGATCTTCTGCTGCGCGCGCTCGACGTCGCTCATGCGGACATTGCGTAGATATTCGATATCGGAGAGAATATTTTCACGCGCACGGGAGGAAATGTTGCTGAGCAAGAGCTCCTTGATCTCCTCGCTCGAGCCCTTGATGGCGACGGCGAGGTCCTGCGCATCGACGACACGGAGCACGGTCTGGATGGTGACGTCGTCGAGCGTGAGGATATCTTCGTAGACGAACATGAGCTTGCGGATATCGTCCGACAGGGTCGGGTCCGTTTTGGTGAGTTCGTCAAAGACGTATTTTTCAGTGGTGCGGTCGATGTGGTTCATGATGTCCGCGACGTAGTTGACGCCGCCGATCTCGGTCATGTCGACGGTGACGACGTTTGTGAAGCGCTTTTCCAGCGTCTCCTCGACGATGCCGACGATGTCTGGCGAGACGCTCTCGAGCGTCGCGATCCGGCGGACCACGTCGAGCTGAAGCTTTTTCGGCAGCTCCGCGATGATCCTCGCCGCCTGGTCGGAGGAGCAGTAGGACAAAACAAAGGCGATTGTCTGCGGGTGCTCGTTCTGGAGCATCATCATGACGTTTTTGTAGTTTGCCTTGCGGACATATTCAAAGGAACGCGTCTGCATCGCTTTGGAGACGCGGTCGAGGTAGTTGGTCGCCTGCTGAGAGCCGAACGCCTTTTCGAGAACGTTCTTGGCGTAAACGACGCCGCCCTCCTGAATAACCTTCTGCGTGGTGCACAGACCGTAGAAGTCGTCAATGATCTCCTGCATCTCGTCTGGACTCATCTTACTCAGACGCGCAACCTCGATGGTCAGGCGCTCAACTTCGTCTTCGGCGAGGTGCTTGTAGACCTCAGCCGCCTGCGCGCTGCCCATTGCGACGATGATCGCCGCCGCCTTAGTGAGCGGCGGGTAATTCTTCTTGCCGGTCGCCATTTACTCAGCCCTCCTTCATCCACGAACGGATCAAGTTGGCCGTGATCTGCGGATTATCCTTGGCGAAGCTCCGCACATCCTCCAGAATGGCCTCGTTTTTGGGGTCGATGTCCCCCTTGGCCATGACTTCAAGACTGTGTTTGTAGTTTTCTATCTCATGCTGCTGACGCTTTTCTTCCTCAATGCGCGCGCGTTCCTCGGCTTCGGCTTGCTCGCGCGCGAAGTTTGCCGCCTTGTTCTTCTTTCTCTTGACGAGCACAATAATGAGGATGATCAGAATGAGCAGCGCGACACCCGCGGCCGCATACATCCAAAGAGGCAGATTGAGCAGGTTGAGCTTCGAGAAATCAAACGGAAGCGTGCTGCCGCCGGTATTGGTATTTGTATTCGTGGTTACATTCCCTCCCGTCGTCGGAGAAACAACTGCCGCTGAGAGCTGGTACGCGGAGATCGAAATAAGGTCCGTTGGGATGTCCGTGGCTTTGGAAACCAGATTTGTGAGGTCCTCCTTGGTGGCGGTCGTTAGCGATTTGTCGTTCACAAGGACCGAAACGGTGGCGCGCTTCAAAATCGCGTTGCCGGATTCAATCTGTTTTTTAATGTAACTGTAGTCATAGTCCTTCGACCAGGTATAGTCGGTGAGGCCGCCGTCCGCGTTCGGCGAGGTATAGCCGTATTTCGGGACGTCGGTGTTGTTTTCTTCGCCGACGACATCGCCCGCCGTCTGGTTACCGTTGATGCTGTAGCTGCCTTCGTTGTGCTTGGCAACGCCGTTCGAGGGGTCCGCGGAGTTCGGATTGACCTGGTAGGACTCGGTCATCATCTTGTCGTAGTCGATTGTCACCTTGGCAACGGCAACGACGCCATCCGACCCATAGCGCCGGGTCAGAAGGCGCACGACATTGTCCTCTATCTGCTTTTGGACCATGAGCTCGAAATCGAGGCCGGTAGAGCTCGCGTTGCCGTTGTTGCCGGTCGTGGCGCTGAGCTCGAGCATCGTGGTCGCGTCGACGACCTTCACGCTGTCCGCTTCCATTTTCGGGACGGCGGCGGCAACGAGGTTCTTGATGGCGGAGACCTGTTCGCCTGTGATGTTCGTGTCCTTTTTGAGTGAAAGCAGGACGCTGGCCGTGGTTTTTTCCTGGTTTTCAGCGCTCTCCCAGACATAATCGCTCGTCTCCGGGACGCTGATCGTGACCGTGGCGGTCTCCACACAGTCCATGCGTTCGAGCGTGGACTGAATGCGGTCCTGCAACTGGTAGAGCAACCACTGCGCCTTGTCCGTCTCCGTCGTCGTCATGCTCGAATGGCTCGAAAAGACATCGTAGGAGAGGGCGGTCTTCGGGTAGCCCTTCGCCGCGAGTTTGAGCAGCCAGATGTCATACTCGTTTTCCGGCACGAGGATCTGCGTGTTCGTGCCAACCTTGACGTCCGCGCCCATGTCGACGAGGGCCTGATAGATGTCCGAAGCCTCCGTAGTGCTTAGGTCGCTGTAGAGGGATACATATTTTGTTTTCGTGGCAGAGTTCAGGGAAATTGTTAGAATAATGGCAACGAGAACAACGGCTGCGGCCACAGCAATTGTAACCGTGCGTTTATTCTTTGGCATATCCTTAAAATATGTCTTTACCTTATCTGTACTTTCCTTGAAGTTGAACTTTTTTAAATCGATTTTGCCTAGTTTAAGCTTTTTCCCCATTTTCTCTTCCCGATCTCAGTGGAAATCGTTTTGCCGCTTTCAAGCAATCGGCGGCCGGCCGGTGTCAGACTTGCATCTGCATAATTTCTTTGTAGGCGCCGACGATGCGCGAGGTGAGCTGGACTGTCGTCTGGAGCGCCGCTCTTGCCTTGAGCGAGTCGATCGTGATCTGGGCAAGATTATCGGCGTTGCCGAGCGCAAGCTGCTGACTCTCGGCGTCCGCGGTCTGCTGGAGGCCAGAATATTCGTTAACCGCATTTTGCAGGACGTCGGCAAACGGAATGGACGCTGTCGTGTCGGCGGCGGTCGTCTGCACGGCCTTCTCCGGACTGAAATTCATCTTCTGGATCGGCTGCATGGATGTGAAAAAGGAAGCCATATGTAACTCCTTCGTGAAATATATTTCGTGCTCTTGGTCTCGCTTCGGTTCAATGTGCTAGTAGGATGTAATATTTTTTGGTGTTTTTAACTAAATTTGAGCGTTTGCTTTTGTTGATGAATGGTACAGGGAACTCTATTAATACCCATTTATTTAATCTTAGAGTACCATCAGCGCGCTGAAAAGTAAAGTGGTTTTGTCTCTTTTTGTCGAACGCTGTCGCTTTTCCGTCAAATATGCATAGCAAAGCACCCGCATTTTGATACAACATATAGTATATAAATAAAAAATTGTTTTTATTGGTACAGAGATCGATAAAAAACGTGTATTTTAATCTATTTTTTTGAAGTTTATTCATAATAGCATAACGGTCTGTGTTTTTCAACAATTTTCTACATATTTTGTACTGGTATTTTCTTGTTTTTTGTGCGCATTGTCTCTTGTGGATTTTTAATTTTGGGGAAGAGCCCTGCAATTTTCCGACCGCGCGGTCTAAAGGCGCGTCGGGCGAAAAAGCGGGGCGCCTCCGGCAGAAGATTTCTGCCGTAGGCGCCCCACGGATGTTTCTGATATTATTTGCCCATATCGAGCGTCTTGTTAATCATCGCCTTGACGACAGAGAGCGCCGTCAGATTGGCCTCGTAGGCGTTGCTGGCCGCCATCAAATCAACCATTTCCTCGGTCTTGTCGACGTTCGGATAGCTGACGTATCCGTCCGCATCCGCGTCGGGGTTGTCGGGTTCGTAGCGCTTTGTGAACTCGCGGTCGCTCTTGACGACCTTCGTCACCTGCACGCCGCCGCGCGTGACCTCCGTGCTCGTGCCGGCGGAGGTTCCCCCGCTGCTGGCTTTTTTGAGCTCCTGCTCAAAGCTCAGCGGGATGTCCTGCATGACGACCTGCTGCCGGCGATAGGGTTCGCCGCTCTCGGTCTTGGTCGTTTCGGCGTTTGCGATGTTCTGGAGCACGATATCGGAGCGGAAGCGCTCCGCCGTCAGTGCGGAGCCGGCGATATCGAGGGATGAAAACATGGCCATCGGCTGCCTCCTTTTCCACTTACATCGTTGCGCCGAGCACGGCGTTGTATTTGTCGAACTCGGTCGTGATCTTCGTGAGCAGCGCGCTGTACTGGGCGTAAGCCTTGTACAGGGAGAGGGACTCCGTTTCGCCATCGACATTGTTGCCGTCCGGACGGGTGGAGACATTGTCGCTCGTCGTGATTGTTCCCTGGATGGCGGAGACCTCCTTTTTGGAGGCGCCACCGGCGGCCTGCACGTCGTTCAGGACGCTCTCAAAGGAGAGGTCCTTGGATTTGTAGCCCGGAGTCTCGGAGTTTGCAATGTTCTGGGAGTTAATCTGCTGCTGCATCCAGGCCATCTGGACACCGGCTTCAAGGACCTTGAAGGAATTTGAGTCGTAGAACATGGGCGTTACTCCTTTTCAGACCCCCGGACGGGTCATCTCGTGCTTTTTTCCGCTTCGGAGAAGGCGTCCCGCAGCTCCGTGACGATCTGGAGAACGTCGTCAAGCTCCGAGGGGTCCTTCTTTACGTTTGCGTTTATTATAGCACGATTTAGAAAATTGTAAATATCATTAAGATTTTTTGATATCTCATAATCAAAGTTCAGGGTTGTCCGCAGCTCGGTGATGATCTTCTGCGCCTTGAGCAGGCTGCGGTTGATCTCCGAAAGATTGTTGTCCTCAAAGGATATCTGCGCAATCTTGAGCTGCTTGATGAGCTCGTCGAACACGGCAATGAGCATCTGTCCTGGCGTCATGGTCATAACCGACTGCTGCTTATAGGCTGCATATGGATTTCTGGTCATAGCGTTTCACCATTGTTTCTTGAGATTTTAAACTTTATCGATCAGCTCGAGCTCGAGCTCGTGAAGGATGAGAGCATGCCGCTCTGGGACTGGTAGTTCGCGATCACGGTCTCCATTTTGTTGAACTTGTTCCAGTAGCGGTCCTTTTCGTCGTCGTACTTGTCCTGCAGGTCGTCGAGCTTGTCGCTGATGGTCTGCAGCTCGTTGTAAATGTCGTTGTTTTTGGCGTTGGTCGACCAGCCGGAGGCACCCGCGATCTGAACGAGGGAGCCGGGGTTCGCGGCGCTGAGCTTGGCGGCGCTGTCGATTGCCTTGGAAACGAGCGTCGAGATGCCGCTCGTGGAGTCAGTGAAAAGCTTTGCGACCGCATCCGGGTCCGTCGAGAGTGCGCTGGTGAGCGCGGATTCGTCAAGCGTCAGCTTGCCGGAGAGATCAGTCGAAACTGTTTCGATGCCGATCGAGTAGGCCGCGAGACCAGCACTGCTGACCTGCGTGTAGAACGCCTCGTCCATGGACTGGAGGAAGGTCGAAATCGAATCGTCGTTGCGGAGCAGGCCGATCTTGGCGTTTTTCTCCCAGGCGGTGATCGCGCTGTCCGACATTTCTGCCTTCTGTGCGTCGGTCAGCGGGGCGTAATCCTTGTAGGTGGTGTCCTCGGTGATTGTGCCGTAAAGACTGGAAACGAGGCCGTTATAGTCGCTGACAAAGCTCTTGATTGCGGAAACAACGGAGCTTGTGTCGCGCGTCGTGCCGACGACGGTGTCGGTCCCGTTGCTGAGGGAGCTTGCCGTGACCGTGAGGCCGTCGATCGTGAAGGTGTTGCTGCTGCGGGAGGTTTGGTTGCCGTTGATGGAGACGATGAGGTCCGTTCCCTTGGTGATGCTGGAGCTGTAGCCGGTCCCGAAGAGCGTGTCCAGCAGGTTTTGCCCCTGCGTCTGCGTGAGGTCGATGCCGTACTGCGCGCCGGTCTGGGAGGACTGGAGCGTGAATTTGTCGGTGGCGGAGGAATAGGCGAGGCGGACGTTTGAGGTGCTCGCGTTGACCGCGTTGATCACCGAGGCGACCGTGTCCGTCGATTTGAAGGAAAAGCTGTTGCCGTTGATCTTAAAGGAAAAGTCGGTGCCGGAGATGCCGCTGAGGCTGCCGATCGTCGAGGAAGTCGAAAACAGGGAGCTCGTGCCGGGCGTGACGCCGAGCTTGCTCGCGGAAGCGCCGGTGATGACGAGCTCGTGGCCAGTTTCGGCCTCGGTGCCGGCGGTGACTACCCCGTTGTCGTCCACCGTCGATTTCTTGATGTTGACGGCAAAGGTCAGCGTGCTCGAAGAGGTTCCATTGTCGGTCGTGGTGTTGACGTTCGCGGTCACATAGGTGCCGAAGGCGTCCTTCGTCTTATGCTGGATGACGGTGTTGAGCTCGGTCGCGCCGATGGAGCCGCCGGTCTCAAAATCCGCAGTCGCAAAATCTTTCTTGGAGAGTGTGATCTCCTTCGAAACACCGTCGAGCGACATGTTAAAGGTGAGGTCAGCGCTGGAGAGCGCCGACTGCAGCGCCGTGAAATCGATAGCGGTACCAGTGATGGACTGGCTCGCGGACATGGTGTTGCTGCCGGTGAGCGTCGTTGCCGAGGCCAGCTGCTTAACGTTGAAAGTCGCGCTGCCGACGTTTGCAGAGTAGTCGGTACTGTTGACCGTGACCGCGCTGCCGCTCGTGACGGAAGAGGTCTTGGTGTTGAAAAACTTGTAGCTCGAGAGGTTCGTCGTGAGCGTCGAGTCATAGGTCGAGTCAAAATACTTGCTCTTGAGATTGTTGATGTCGCTGATCGCGGTCTGGTACATGGTCTGCTTCCACTTGAGGACCTGCTGCTGCTGCTTTTGCCGGTCGATCTTGGTCTGTGTGCCGGCCAGCAGCTTTTTGACCATCGTCTCCGTGTCCATGCCGGAAATGAGGCCGGAAAGGCCGCTGCTGCTATAGCTGT
>JAKOSQ010000088.1 GCA_029777215.1 Bacillota bacterium | reverse complement strand
CCATGGTTTATTAAAATGCAAGGGAAAGCTGAACCGCGCTGATTATTTTCATTTTTTGTCGAAACAGGCATTGCCCTTTCCCTTGTCTTCTGGTATATTTTTTATGTTAACATGATAATGGTCTGAAATTCCCATATACTAAACATACATCCGGTCTCCAAAGGAGGACGTAACAGTGCTCGATCCGCTTGAACTATCCCGGCTCTTTTCCTGTGCACAGCAGCCCGTTCTGGGCACGGACGGCGCGCGCATTCTCTTCTCCAACCCCCGCGCGGCCGCCGCATTCGGCTTTGACCCGACCGGCCGGGAGGTGCAGGAACTGATCCCGCCCGAGGTTTTCGGCTGCGAAGCGGAGAGCTACGTCTGCGCGGTGCGGCTCTGCGGCCGCGCGGCGAGCGTAAGCGTCTCGAAGCAGGCGGAGATCACCCTGCTTTTCGTGCGCTTCACAGAGGAAACGCAGCCGGCGATGTATCTCACGCGGGGCTTTTTCAGCAATCTGCGCAACAGCATGACGGGGCTCAAGCTCGCGGTCGACCGCTGCTGCCGCACCGACGCGGCCGAGAGCGAAAACCGTGAGAAATATATAGCCGTACTCTACCACTACTATTACAGTCTGCTCCGCTCTGTCACACAGCTCGACAGCGCCGACCAGCTCGAGCGCGGCGAAATGCTCTTTACCCCCGTGCGGACCGAGCTCGTGGCCCTGTGCGCGGACATTGCGGACACGGTCGCGGTTTTGTGCGCCGAGCGCGGGACCGCCGTGCAGTTCACGACCGCCGAGGGCGAGCTTTACGCCGTCGTCGACCCGGACCGCATCGAGCAGCTGCTGTTAAACCTCATCTCCAACAGCCTGCAGCACACGAAGCCGGGCGGCAAAATCACGATCACGCTCGGCCAAAGCGGCAGCCGGATCATCCTCTCGGTCGACGATGACGGGGACGGCATCCCGCCCGAGAAGCTGCCGGAGGCCTTTTCCCTCCCCGCCGACCCGGAGGAACCGGGCGCGGCGGGCGGCGGTCTGGGGCTGGGCCTCTATATCGCGAGCGGCATCGCGCAGCTGCACAGTGGCATCCTTCTCATCGAGAGCCAAGCGGACCGCGGCACGCGCGTGCGCGTCATGCTCCCGGCGGACGGCGAACCCGCCCCAAAGTTCAAAACGCCGGAGACGGCCTACCGTGTCGAGGGCGCGGGCAAGGTGCTCACAGCACTGGCCGACGCGCTGCCCTCCGCCTGCTACGGGCCGAAATACGAGGACTGACATTCCTGTCTGCGGGAAGCGCTTATTCGATGCCGAAAAAGCGCTTCCCGTTTTCCGTTGTGACGTGGGCCGCCTCATCGGGGGTGAGGCCCTTCAGCTCCGCGACCTTCGCCGCCATGAAGGGCAGAAGGCGCGAGTCGTTGCGCTCGCCCCGGTGCGGGACGGGAGCCATGTAGGGGCAGTCCGTTTCGATCAAAATGCGGTCGAGCGGGCACATTTCCAGCACCTCGAGCGCCTTGCGGGCGTTTTTGAAGGTGATGACGCCCGTGAAGCCGAGATACCAGCCCCGGTCCAAAAGCTCCTTCGCCATTTCGGCGCTGCCGGAAAAGCAGTGGAACGCGCCGGTCAGCTCCGGGTAACTCCGCACGAGCGCCATGCAGTCGCCGTGCGCCTCGCGGTCGTGGATGACGACCGGCATTTTGAGCTCGAGCGCGAGCTGCAGCTGCCGCTCGAGGACTTCCTTTTGCAGCTCGCGCGGGGCGGCGTCCTCATAGTGGTAGTCAAGTCCGATCTCCCCGATCGCGCGGACCTTCGGGTGCCTGACCCATTCGCGGATGAGGTCGAGCGAGCGCTCCGAAAAACCCGCCGCGTCCTCCGGGTGCCAGCCGACGCTGGCGTAGATAAAATCGTACTTTTCCGCAAGCGCAACGGCCTCGCGGCTGCTTTTCTCGTCGCTGGACGAATTCATCACGAGGCCGACGCCGCTGTCGTGAACGGCCCGGATCACCGCGTCCCGGTCGGCGTCGAACGCCTCGTCGGTGTAGTGGGCGTGGGTGTCAAATAACATGGTTTACCTCCAAAATCACTGAAGCTGAGAAGGGATCAAATGCAAAAGCTCTTTGTCTCCAAAAGCGTGGACCTCCGCGCGCGTGCGGCGGACGCATACATATATCTCCTGCTGTTCGTCTTTCCGCTCTTCACGGGCTTTCACGGCTACGCAAAGATCACGGCCTCGAAATTCGTCTTTTTTGAGCTGTCGACGCTGGCGCTGCTGCTGGTCGTGCTGCCTGCCTCCTGCCGCAGGGCGGACCGGTTCTCGTTCAAGACGGCCCCGCTGACGGAAAAGCTCCTGTCCGTCTATCTCGCCGTGTGCGTACTCTCCGCCGTGCTCTCGCCTTACCGCGCGAAGACCTTTCTCGGCGCGGGGCGCTATGACGGGCTATACACGACGCTGCTGTGCTTAACGGCGTTTTTCTGCGTGCGCCGCTTCGCGCGGCCGAAGGCAGGCTATGTCTATGCCGCCGCGCTCGGCGGCGGCGTGAACTGTCTCGTCGCGCTGCTGCAGCTTTTCGGGCGAAATCCGCTCGGGCTCTTTCCCTCCGGCTACACGTTTTTTGACGCGGGCGTGCACTTTTCGAGTGTCTTTCTCGGCACGATCGGCAACGCGGACCTGTTTTCCGCCTATTTGTGCCTTATTTTGCCCCTGACGACGGTCTATTATATCATCTCGGGCAGGCGGAATGGTTGGCTTCTGCCGCTGGTCGCGCTTTTTGCGCTGTGTCTTTTCGCCTGCGGGGTCTCGGGCGGCGTGCTCGCGTTTGCCGTCTGCCTTGTCTGCGCCGCGCCCTTTGTGGTGACGGACGGCGCGCGGTTCGCCCACGCGCTCGACGCGGCGGCGGTCCTGTGTATCGGCGCGTTTTTCGCCTTTCCGCTGCATGTGACGACGCCGAAGGGCGGCGGCGCGGTGACGGTGCCGGGCAGCTTCCCGGCAAAGGCTTTCGTGCTGCCCGCGCTGGCGGCGGTGCTGCTCGTTTGCCGTTTTATGACGGCAAAAAAAGAATTCCGTTCCCGGAACTTGAAGCTCGCGTTCTCGGCGCTGTCCCTCGCCTGCGTCGCGGGCGGCTTTGCGGCGCTGTATTTTTACCCCGGCGGCAGCGGCACGATCTATGAGCTCTCGCAGGCGCTGCACGGACATCTGGAGGACGGCTACGGCTCGTCCCGCGTGCTGATCTGGAAAAAGCTGCTGGCCCTTGTCCCGGAGCGTCCCCTTTTGGGCGGCGGCCCCGGCACGCTGGCGGCGCGTTTGGATTTGACCTTCTCGCGCGTCGTCCCGGAGACGGGCAAGACGCTCAAGGCCTTTGTCGACAACGCGCACAACGAATATCTCGGCAT
>JAKOSQ010000087.1 GCA_029777215.1 Bacillota bacterium | reverse complement strand
GCGGCCAAGATCAAATCGGGCGACTGGGTCGACTTCGGCTGGGGCGTGGCAATGCCGGAGGCAGTGGACGCGGCGCTCGCCAAACGCCTGCCCGGGCTCACGGACGTAAAGTTCCGCGGCTCCCTGCTCGTCAAGCAGCCGGAGATCTTCAAGATTGAAAACCCGGGCGAGCACTTCGTCTGGAACAGCTGGCACATGGGCGGCATTGAGCGCAAGGCGCTCGACGCGGGCTTCTGCTTCTACGCGCCGATCAAGTATTCCGAGATCTCCCGCTACTACCGCGAGAACATCCCGCGCGCGGACGAGGTCGTGATCGCCGTGTCCCCGATGGATGAACACGGCTGGTTTTCCTTCGGTCCGAGCGTCACGCACTTCGGCGCGGTCTGCGAAATGGGCAAAAGGATCATCGTCGAGGTCAACCGCTCCATTCCCCACTGCTACGGCGGCGTCGAGACCTGTGTGCACGTCTCCAAGGTCGACATGATCGTCGAGGGTGAAAATCCCCCGCTCGCCGAGATCAAAAGCGCCCCCCCGACGGAGGTCGACGTCGCGGTGGCAAAGCAGATCGTCCCGCTCATCCCGAACGGCGCCTGCATCCAGCTCGGCATCGGCGGCATGCCGAACACCGTCGGCAGCATGATCTGCGACAGCGATCTGCGCGATCTCGGCGTCCACACGGAGCTGTATGTCGACGCCTTCGTCGACATGTCCCTCGCGGGCAAGATCAACGGCAGCAAAAAGAACGTCGACAAGGGCCGTCAGGTCTACGCCTTCGCGATGGGCTCCCAGCGCACGTATGACTTCCTCGACAATAACCCCGAGTGCATGTCGACGCCGGTCGATTACACGAACAACATGTTCGTCATTGCCTCGATCGATAATTTTATTTCGATTAACAACGCCATCGACATTGACCTCTACGGACAGGTCAACGCCGAGACAGCCGGCTACCGCAACATCTCCGGCGCGGGCGGCCAGCTCGACTTCGTCCTCGGCGCTTACAACTCCAGGGGCGGCAAGAGCTTTATCTGCTGCTCGTCTGTCCACAAAAACCGGGACGGTACGCTCTCGTCCCGCATCCTGCCGCTGCTCGACAAGGGTTCCGTCGTCACGGACACGCGCGCGACCCCCCAGTACATCGTCACGGAGTACGGCATGGTGAACCTCAAGGGCCTGTCCACCTGGGAGCGCGCCGAGGCGCTCATCAGCATTGCCCACCCCGATTTCCGCGACGAGCTCGTCAAAAACGCCGAGGAAATGCACATCTGGAGAAAGAGCAACAAGCGGTAAAAAACGCCGTCTTCGCGGGCGCGCCCTCTGGCGCGCCCGTTTTTTGCGCCGCCGCGAGGATGGAAACACTGTCCTGTAACGCTGAGCGTAACGCTGCCTGCCTGCAAAACGCCGCGCCGCTTTTCCACATTTTTCGCAAATTTCGGACCGATCTCGCGTGATTTCGGGTTTACACGGTACGCATCGCGTGCTATAGTAAAAAAAAGAAGCATCGTCCGGTGCGGCGCGTTTCGTCTCCGCTGAAACAGCCGCCGGCTCATGTGAACAGGAGGCCGCGGCATGGATTTTTATGAGCAGACCAGTTTGAACGTCCCCAAGCTCTCGACCACGGAGCACAACATCTTCAACTACGTAATCAAAAACATGCACCTTGTCAAGGACATGAGCATTCGCGAGCTCGCCGCCGCCTGCTTCGTCTCGACGACGACGCTCTTCCGTTTCGTCAAAAAGCTCGGCTACGACGGCTACAGCGACTTCATAGAGGCCGTGCGCGAAACCGAGGTCGAATCGCGCAAGATTCACCTCCCCAGCATCGTCCGCGACGACAACTATCGCGACAGCTACCTCAAAAACGTCGTTGAGGCCGTTAAGGTCATCACGGACGAGAAGATCGAGGCGTTTCACAGCATCATGGGGCGCTATCCGCACATCTTCATCCTCGCGGAGGGCCTCTCGCGCGAGGTCGCGCGCTACTTTCACCGCCTGCTCACCACGATGGGCTACAGCGTCGAGGTCCCGGTCGAGGAATATGAATTTGCTTCCCTGCTGCGCCGCGTCAAGCGCGACGACGTGCTGCTCATTATGTCCTACTCGGGCGAAAATCCGGCGATCATCCACCGCATCGAGCGCATCTTCGCCATCGCGACGCCAACGATCATCTCCTTTACCCGCGCGAACAGCAACACCATCCAGAACATGAGCGACCTCAACCTCTACGTCTTTGCCGACGAGATCAACTACGAGGGACAGGACGTGACCTCCCGCTGCGGCATGATCGCGATCATGGAAACGCTCATGTACAAGCGCCTCACGCGCAGCCAGCCGCCAGTCTGAGCGAGGGAAACCGTGACCTTCAGTATGCGCCGTTACGCCGAATGTAACGGCGCGTCTTTTTTGTTCACAGCATTTCGTGCGCGCCGCGGACAGTGGCGTTTGCCCGCCTTTCGTCCGGGCAAGCGCCGCCTTTCCTGCTCTTTCTTTGCCCCAAAAAAGCGGATGGCGTGTTGTAATCTTCAAATTTTGTGCTATAAATAAAATATTGGCAAATATGTCGCCCGCGCAGGCGCGGACGGCGGAAGCGCAGAAAGGGAGGATGTATCATGAACTTCAAAAAATACTGGGCGGAATTTATCGGCACGATGGTGCTCGTGCTCTTCGGCTGCGGCGTGGCCGCGAATGTCGGCGTCGACAGCGGCTCCGGCTACCTCATGACGGCGCTGGCCTTCGGCCTTTCCATTGTCGCGATGGCCTACTCCATCGGCAACATCTCCGGCTGCCACGTCAACCCGGCGGTGTCCTGCGCCATGCTTTTGACGGGCAAAATGACGATCCGTGACTTTTGGGGCTATGTCATCGCGCAGGTCCTCGGCGCGGTCGCGGGCGCGGCGCTGCTCGGCGTGTTCTGCGGCTGGAACTGCGGCTTTGGCGCAAACGGCCTGTATAACGGCAGCGCGCTGTCCTCGTTCCTCATTGAAATGGTTCTGACCTTTGTCTTCGTCCTCGCCGTGCTCGGCGCGACGTCCAAGATCGAAAACAGCCGTGTCGCGGGCCTCGTGATCGGCCTTTCACTGACGCTCGTACATCTGCTCGGCATCGGCTTTACCGGCACGTCGGTCAACCCCGCGCGCAGCCTCGGCCCGGCCCTCTTCGCGGGCGGCGATGCGCTGCGCAGCGTCTGGGTCTTCCTTCTCGCCCCGCTCGCCGGCGCGGCGATTGCAGCCTTCGTCTGGAAATACCTCAACGCGGACGAAGCCCCGGCGGAGGATGCGGCCAAATAATTTTCCGTCTCTGTGTGAACATGAAAAAAGGGCCGTCCCGGCGGGTGGTCCTTTTTTTGCGTGCGGGGCTTTTTTCCGGGCCGAAACGGTGCTATACTGGACAAAAATCCGGGAAATGAGGCGATCTCCTTGACCAGCATCAGCGACGTTTTGATCGAAAACCCCGTCATCGCGGCGGTCCGCAACGACGAGGAGCTTGAGCGTGCGGCAAAAAGCCCTGTGAAGATCGTCTTCGTGGTCTACGGCAGCATTCTCACGCTGCGGGACATCTGCGACCGTCTGCACCGGGCCGACAAGCTCGTCTTCGTCCACGTCGACATGATCGACGGGCTGCGCGGCGACACGGCGGGCCTCGAATACATCCGCCGCACGGCGGCCCCGGCGGGCGTCGTAACGACGCGGGCCTCAACGGTCCGGAGCGCGAAGCAGCTCCGCTTCCAGACGATTTTGCGCGTGTTTCTGCTCGACTCGCTCTCGCTCGAAACGGGCGTCAAAAACGTCCTTGAAACGAAGCCCGACGCCGTGGAGATCATGCCGGGCATCGCCTGCCGTCTGATCGGCCAGATGGAGCAGAAGATCAGCGTCCCGGTGATCGCGGGCGGCCTCATCAAAACCAAGGACCAGGTCATCGAATGCCTCAGTGACGGCGCGGTAGCGATCTCGACCAGCAACGGAGAGCTCTGGGAGATGTGAGCCGGGCAGCAGCAAACCCCGTCCCCTCGTTTTGCGCCGGCGCAAAACATAAAATTTAACGCCCCGGGGAATTCACTTCCCCGGGGCGTTACTATTTGGCCCCCCGCGGAGTCGAAGGACTTCGCGGGGAAAGGAAAAGAAAATCCTTATCGCGCAGTTTTCCGCTTGCGGGAAACTGCGCGATAAGGTTTTTCTTTTACGCAGCGCCGCAGCGC
>JAKOSQ010000086.1 GCA_029777215.1 Bacillota bacterium | reverse complement strand
GATTTTTGAAGACCGTGCCGTAGAGGTCCTCAAGGGCTGCGCCGATGCGCTGTGCGCGGTCGGCGGCATAGTAGCGCAGGCCCGACTCGCCGGTAGAGGGTGCGGGCAGCCGCGCCATGCCGCCGACATATTCAAGAATACTCTCCGGCAGCATCGCAAAAATGACGGTGGCGGAGAAGACCTCGTACATGCCCTCGACGCGCAGGCTCTGTCCCGCGGTCCAGAGCACCGCGACGGCGTTGGCCAGCACATAGCTCACGAGAAACAGCAGCCTTCCGTGCTTGGAAAACGCGCCCGAGACGAGGCCCGCGAAGGCGTAGGCCGTTGAGAAAAAGACCTCACCCCCGGCGGCCATGGCCATCGCGAGGCCAAGCGCGACGCCCGCCGCGCAGCCCGGCAGCATGCCGCCCCTGCAGGCCGCCGTCAGCACGATGAGCAGCGCCAGCAGCCGACCGACCGAGACGACGTTGAGCACCATGACCGGAGTCACCGCCATCAGCAGGCACGCGAAGAGGAACAGCAGCCCAACCGTCTGCCGCTTTTCACCCGCCTCGGAGCCGGTGAGTTCGCGCGGCGTGCGGGCAACGCCGAAAAACCAGGTTGCCGCGCCCGCGAGCGTGAGCTCCATGAAGACGCTCACCGCTGCCGGGAAGCTGTCAAGAAATTCGTATGTATTGAGAAAGGCGGTCACGAGCGTGACGCCCGAGACGACCGCCGGACGGAACCACGGCCGCTCGAGCACCTTCGTCTCCCGAAAGACAAAGAGCACCGTGAAGATCAGCGTCGCCGCGGCGACGTAGCGAATGCCCCAGTCGAAGCCCCCGAAGATCACATAGCCGAAGCTTGCGCCGAGCAGACAGCTCACGCCGCTCGCGTCCGGCTCCGCGCAGCCAACCGCCGCGAGTGCGAACGGCGCGAGGTCCGTCATGATTCGCGCGTTCGCGAGCAGCAGCCCCAGCGCGAAATTCAGCGCGTAGCCCAGCGCCGTTTTTTCCTTTTCCCTGTCGCGGAAGCGCAGCAGACGCAGCAGCGCGCCGCCCCGCTCTCCAAATTTTTCTCTCACTGCCATAAGCGACCCTCCAAATCGGCGGACAGCGCTGTCCGCAAGTGTTGACATAAGTATAAATTATGTCTATCGATTTTTTGGTCGTTCCGCGCTGTAAAATTTCGGAACTTCCGGGTCGGAAATGTGCGGAAATGGCGCAAAAAAATCTGTCGGTGCGCGCACCGGCAGATTTTTTTTCTGACGTTTATTTTTCGGTTCTGCCCTCGTCGACCAGACGTTCGCCGAGTTTGTAGACGTCTCCCGCGCCGACGGTGAGGATGATGTCGCCGGGCGCGGCGGTAAAGTGCAGACTTTTTTCGAGCTCGTCGAAGGTCGGCAGATAAATCGCGTTGGGAATTTCCTTCGCGAGGTCAGCCGAGGAGATGCCGAGCGTGTTTTTCTCGCGCGCGGCGTAAATTTCCGCAAGATAGGTGAGGTCGGGCCGGCGGAGCTGCTCGACGAAGTCCGGGAACAGGGCCTTCGTGCGGGAGTACGTGTGCGGCTGGAAGACGACGATCACGCGCTTGTAGCCGAGGGGCTGCACGGCGTCGAGCAGGGCCTTGAGCTCGCCCGGATGGTGGGCGTAGTCGTCGTAGACGTCCGCGCCGTTGAACTTGCCCTTGAACTCGAAGCGGCGGCCCGCGCCCGTGAAGCCCGCAAGGCCGTAGCTCACGGCGGTGCCGTCGATGCCGAGGCAAATCGCGGCGGCGGTGGCGGCGAGGGCGTTTTTGACGTTGTGCAGGCCCGGCACGCGCAGGGAGACGTGCGTGAACAGTTCGCCCCGGTACATAACGTCAAACTCCGTCTGCGCGCCCTTGGGGACGATGTTCGCGGGGTAGACGTCCGCCTTGTCGGTGAGGCCGAAGGTGAAAATTTCGCGGTTGAGCGGACGCAGCGCGTCCATCGTGTTCTGATCGTCCATGTTCGCGACGATGTGGCCGTTTTCCGGCACGTTGGCGGCGAACTCACGGAAGGAGTGCTTGATGTCCTCGAGGTCCTTGAAGCAGTCGAGGTGGTCGGCTTCGATGTTCAGGATAACCGCGATCGTTGGTGAGAAGGACAAAAACGAGTTATAATACTCACAGGATTCCATGACGATGGTGTCGCCCTTGCCGACGCGGTGGCCGGCGTTGAGAAGCGGCAGCGTGCCGCCGATCATGACGGTCGGGTCGCGCTGGGCGGCCATGAGGATGTGGGTGGACATGGAGGTCGTGGTGGTCTTGCCGTGCGTGCCGGCGATGCACAGGGCGTTTTTGTATTTTTTCATGATTGCACCCCAGGCCTGCGCGCGCTCAAAGACCGGGATGCCGCGCTCATGCGCCGCAATGATCTCGGGGTTTTCGTCGTGCACCG
>JAKOSQ010000012.1 GCA_029777215.1 Bacillota bacterium | reverse complement strand
GGCTTGGGCGTCACGGCCTGGTTTTTGTTGACAAGCGGCGTGGTTATTTTAAGAAAATCAGACATTTCTTCCCCTCCTTTCCATATTTTATTTATCTAATCATAAAATTTCACCGATATATTTATATCTCGTTTTGAAAAAAACACAAGCGGGGCATCGACAATTTTATATAATAATGGTACAATAGATTGAAATTTCTCGTCAACGTTGAATAAATAAAAAAGAGCGGGCTGTTTTTTAGAAAAACACATGCATAAAGAAAAATGGGGAAGGTGTTTCTATTGAGTAACGACGATTTCGGAATGGAATCCATGCTTGAAATATTTATCCATGAGACAGAAGAAATGCTCGAGGATCTCGACAACATTCTTCTGGAATCCGAGCGTGCCAGAAGTATCACGGAGGAAAACATTAACACGATCTTCCGCATCACCCATACCATCAAAGGCTCCGCGGCCATGATGAATTTCAACAGCATCTCTTCTCTCGCCCATTCGGTCGAGGACGTCTTTTACATTCTCCGCGAAGATCCGGCGAAGCTCTCTCTGGTCTTCGACTCGATCTTCGATCTCGTCTTCCAGGCTTCGGACTACTTCAAAAAAGAGCTCGAGGCGCTGCAGAGCGACAACTATCAGGAGAGCGACCCCTCCGAGATCATCGCGCATCTCGAGGAGCAAGCCGCCGTCATCAAGGGCGAGACGCCCGCGGCTGCCGAGCCTGCCGCCGCGCCCGAGGAAGCGTCCGAGCAGCCCGCAGGCGGCGTTCCGACCGGCGAGGGCACACTGCGCATCCACATCATGTTCGAACCGGACTGTGGCATGGAAAATCTCCGCGCCTACATGGTCGTCGGCCAGGTTCAGCCGTATTGCTCTGAGATTGTCACAGTCCCCCCCCACCCCGAAAACGACCAGTCTCTCGCGGCAGAGATCGCGAAGGGTGGCTTTACGATCATCTGCAGACCCAAGGGCGACCCGGATGAGGTCATCAGGGTCGTTGAGAGCGCGATGAACGTCAAATCCTATGAAATCCTCGCGGACGAGGAACCGGAGCCGGAGGCCCCCGAAGCGGTCGCCGTTTCGGACACCAAGGCGAGCGAAAGCATGCCCGCCGCTCCCGCCGCCGCGCAGGCGGCGAAGGCCCCGGTGGACACGACGGCCCTCACCAAGGGCGTCAAGCAGAGCCTCATCAGCGTCAACCAAGGCAAGCTCGACCACCTCATGGACCTCGTCGGCGAGATCGTCACCGCCGAGTCCATGGTCTCGCGCAACCCGGACCTCAAGGGTCTGCGCCTCGACAACTTCACAAAGTCTATCCGCGAGCTCCGCAAGCTCACCGACGAGCTGCAGGACATCGTCATGTCCATCCGCATGGTTCCGCTGCAGGGCACCTTCTACAAAATGGACCGTATCGTTCGCGACATGTCGAAAAAGCTCGGCAAAAAGGCGGAGCTCATCACCGAGGGCGGCGACACGGAGGTCGACAAGACCATCAACGACGCGATCGTCGACCCATTCATGCACATGGTCCGCAACTCCATGGACCACGCCATCGAAATGCCGGAGGCGCGCATTGCGGCCGGCAAGCCGGAGGTCGGCAAGGTCACGCTCGCCGCGAAGAACACCGGCGGCGAGATCTTCATCACGATCTCGGACGACGGCGCCGGTCTCGACACCGAAAGGATCATGAACAAGGCCCGCGAAAACGGCCTGCTCACAAAGCCCGAGAGCGCCTACTCCGACAAGGAGATTTTCAATCTCATCCTCCTGCCCGGCTTCTCCACGAACGAAAACGTCACCGAATTCTCCGGCCGCGGCGTCGGCATGGACGTTGTGAGGAAAAACATCGAGCAGGTCGGCGGCACCATCAACATCTCGAGCGAGCGCGGCAAGGGCACGACCTTCACCATCAAGATCCCGCTGACCCTCGCGATCGTGGACGGCATGAACATCGCCGTCGGCAAGACTATCTTTACCCTGCCGATCACCGCGATCCGTCAGTCCTTCAAAATCTCCGACCCGAGCCAGATCATCCACAACACGGACGGCTCAGAAATGATCGTTCTGCGCGGCGAGTGCTACCCGGTTGTCCGTCTGCGCGATGTCTACGACATCGAGGAGGGCACGAGCGATCTGCTCGAGGGCATCCTCATTCAGGTCGACAGCGGCGACACGGGCTACTGCATCTTTGCCGACGAGCTCCTCGGCGAGTACCAGGTCGTCGTCAAGCCTTACCCGATCTTCCTCAACAAATACGACCTCAAGAACAGGGGCCTTTCCGGCTGCAGTGTTCTGGGCGACGGCAGCATCAGTCTCATCCTCGACGTGAACACGCTGAAAAACGACTGAGCACGCCGCGCGGCAAATCATTTTGAGAAAGGAACTTGATTCTATGACAACGATCGAAAAAGAGTCTGAAAACCTGGACGGTCTGAGCGACCGCTACCTCCTGTTCAAGATAGAAAGCACCACCTACGGTCTGCCCCTCGCGCTCGCGCTGGAAATTCTGACGATCCAGGCCATCACCCGGCTGCCGTGCGTCGCCCCGTACATCAAGGGCATTGTCAATCTCCGCGGCAAGGTCATCCCCGTCCTCGACATCCGCGCAAAGCTCGGCCTGCCCGAGCGCGAATATGACGACAAGACCTGCATCATCGTCGTTGACATTCACGAGATGCACATCGGCCTCATCGTCGACGCGGTCTCCGAGGTCGTCACCGTCCCGATGGACAGCATCATTCCGCCCCCCTCGAACTCGGCAAGCTTTGTCTCCTCGGTATCCGAGCTGGAAACCGGCGTCGTCCTCAATCTCGTTTTTGACGCGTTCTTCTCCTCCGATCTCGAGCTTGCCAGAAACTAAGCGAAAGGTATTTTACATGGATTTTTCAGAAAGCGGCAGCAATTTCGTGCGCCTCAAGGACGACGAATTCGATTATATCGTCAAGTTTGTCGGCGGACGCTACGGCATTGATCTCTCGCAGAAGCGCAAGCTTATCGAAGCGCGGCTGGCAAGCGAGCTCAAAAACAACGGCTTCAAGTCCTATGAGCAGTACCTCTCCATGCTCCAGTCCAACCCCGCCGCGATCGACAGCTTTCTCAACAAGATCACGACAAATTACTCCTATTTCAACCGCGAGATGGAGCACTACGACTTCCTCATGCGGGCAGTCATCCCCGAGATCGCGGCGCGGAAGAAAAACACGCTGAGCATCTGGAGCGCCGGATGCAGCACGGGCGAGGAGCCCTACAATATCGCCATGGCGGTGGACAGCGCGCTCGGCATCAAGCGCAGCTCCTGGAGTGTCTCCATCACAGCGACGGACGTCTCCACCCGCGCGCTCACGGCGGCCCGCAAGGCCGAGTACCCGGAGAGCGAGCTGAGCAGTATGGCGCCGGACTGGGTAAAAAACTACATGACCAAGCTGCCGAACGGCAACTATCAGGTCTGCGACAACATCCGCCGGGTCGTGGCGTTCAGCCAGTTCAACCTCATGGACCCCTTTCCTCCGCACATGTACGACGTCATCTTCTGCCGGAACGTGATGATCTACTTCAAGCAGGCCACCTCGCAGGCTATCATCAACAAGTTTTATCAGCGCACAAACGAGGGCGGCTACCTCTTCATCGGCCACTCTGAGTCGATCAGCCACAGCGACAACCCCTACAAATACGTCAAGCCCTCGATCTTCCACAAGGTCACAAAATAAAAAAAGCTGTGTCCCGCTTTTGCGGGACACAGCTTTTTTTATGACTGATATTCAAACTCCAGCCCGTACATCGAAACGGGGTCGCCGTCCTGTATGCCGAGGGCTTCCATGCGCTCGAAAATGCCCGCTTCGCGGAGCTTGCGGTCGAAGAACATGCGCGACTCGTAGTCCGAGAAGTTGACCGTCGCGACGAGCTTTTGCAGCCACGGTCCCTCGACGTACCAGACGCCGTCGCACTCCTCGATCTCGAGCTCGCCCGAGGTGTCGATAACCGGCTCCGGCGCGACATACTCCTCTTCAAACACGCGGATCGGCGGGAGATCGGCGAGCCTTCCCGCGATCGCCTTGACGAGTTCCGTCGTGCCCTGGTGGGTCGCCGCCGACATCTCATAAAAGTCGTAGCCGAGCGCGGTTACGTACTCGCGCAGCTCGTCGAGCAGCTCGCTGCCCTCCGGCAGAAGGTCGAGCTTGTTCGCGACGACGATCTGCGGACGCTCCGCGAGCTCGGGGCTGTATTCCTTCAGTTCGTTGCAGATGGCCTCAAAATCCTCGATCGGATCGCGGCCCTCGCTGCCCGAGACGTCCACCAGATGGACGAGCAGGCGGCAGCGGTCGATGTGGCGCAAAAAGTCGTGGCCGAGGCCCGCGCCCTCGCTCGCGCCCTCGATGATGCCGGGGATGTCTGCCATGACGAAAGAAACGCCTTCCGTCACATAGACGACACCGAGGTTCGGATAGAGCGTCGTGAAGTGGTAGTTCGCGATCTTCGGGTGCGCCTTGGAGACGACGGACAGCAGCGTCGATTTGCCGACGTTCGGGAAGCCGACAAGGCCGACGTCCGCGAGCAGCTTGAGCTCGAGCACGACCTCGCGGACCTCGCCGTCGGTTCCGGGTTTGGCAAAGCGCGGGACCTGACGGGTCGGCGTGGCAAAGTGCTGGTTGCCCCAGCCGCCGCGCCCGCCTTTGGCGAGCACGAAGGGCTGCGAGTCCGACATGTCGTGGATGATCGCGTCGGTCGCCCGGTCGCGGATGAGCGTGCCGCGCGGGACCTTGATGACGACGTCCTCGCCGTCCCTGCCCTTCATTTTGCGGCCTTGACCGTTGACGCCGTTTTGCGCGACGTACTTGCGCTTATAGCGGAAGTCCATGAGGGTGGACATGTTGTCGTCCGAAACGACCACGACGCTGCCGCCGCGGCCGCCGTCGCCGCCGTCCGGTCCGCCCGCCGCGACGAATTTTTCTCTGTGGAACGCGACCGCTCCGTCCCCGCCCTTACCGGCGCGGACCGTGATAGCCGCCTTGTCGATGAACATAGTGTTTGCCTCCCTGCGCCGATGGCGCGGTGCCCAGTGGATTTATTCTGTGCAGTTTTTCATAAAAAAACGGGCGGGCAACTCGCCCACCCGTTTATGGTGCCTGTTACTGTGCGATGTCTTCGTAAACAGAGACCTTTTTACGGTCCTTGCCCATACGCTCGAATCTCACTCTGCCGTCCGTGAGGGCGAAGAGTGTATCGTCGCCGCCGATGCCAACGTTGGTACCGGGGTGGATCTTCGTTCCGCGCTGTCTGACAAGGATGTTGCCGGCGAGGACGAACTGACCGTCCGCTCTCTTGGCGCCAAGACGCTTCGACTCACTGTCGCGGCCGTTCTTGGTAGAGCCCATTCCCTTTTTATGTGCCATGGTGTTATTCCTCCTGTGTCAAATTCTGCGGAACTCAGGCGCCGATCTTTTCGATCTTGACCTGCGTGTAGGGCTGTCTGTGGCCCTTCGTGTTGCGGTAGCCCTTTTTGGACTTCATCTTGAAAACGCGGACCTTCTTGGCCTTGCCGTTCTTGACGACGCTGGCTGTGACGGTTGCGCCGGCGATGGTCGGCGTGCCGAAATTGTTGGCGTTTTCATCGACGACTGCCAGAACCTGGTCAAAGGTAACGGTATCGCCTGCTTCGACGGGGAGCTTTTCAATGAATACGACGTCGCCCTCGGCAACGCGGTACTGCTTTCCGCCTGTAACGATGATTGCGTGCTTCACTTATCTATGCACCTGCCTCTCTCGGAGTCTCGCTCTCGGGGCGGAAACGTCTCCGTTTCACTTAAAGGCCCTCTCAATGCGGCTTTATTAGTTTATCATTCGATATAACGAAAGTCAAGCATTATTTTTGTCGGTTTTTTTAGTCGTTGGGTGTGCCGAAGAGCTTCTTGATCTGCTTGAGGTCGCGCTTGCCGATCGCGTTTTTCGGGATGCTTTCGACAAAGGTGACATAGCGCGGGACCTTGATGCTCGAGAGCTCCTTTTTGACGGTCTTGACGATCTCGTCCTTCGTGACCTTCGCGTCCTGTGCCTTGACGATCAGAACTCTGCCGACCTCGCCCCACTTCGGGTCGGGTACGCCGACGATGCAGGCATCCATGATGCCCTTGATGTTGGTAATAACGTCCTCGATCTCCTGCGGGAAGATGTTCTCGCCGCCGGAGATGTACATGTTCTTTTTGCGGCCGGAGATGTAGCAGTAATTGTCCTCGTCAAGATAGCCCATGTCGCCGGTGTGAATCCAGCCGTCGTCCATGATGGCGTCCGCTGCCTCCTTGTTGCGCCAGTAGCCGGAGAAAATGAGCTTGGATTTAAAGAGGATCTCGCCGCGTTCGCCCCGCTTGACGTCGTTGCCCTCCTCGTCCACAAAGCGGACCTGGTTGTAGGGCGCGGGAACGCCGCAGGAGTTCCACTTTGCGCGGACGTCCTCGATCGTGCAGCTGGCGTTGCCGGCGGGGTGGGACATGTTGTTCGGGCCGACCTCGGTCATGCCGTAGGCGTTGACCATCTTGACGCCCTTGGCCCAGTAGATCTCCAGCAGCTCGCGGCCCGTCGGCGCAGCGCCGGTGACGAGGTAGCGGTAGCAGGAGAAGTCGGTCTTTTCAAAGTCCGGGTGCATGGCCATGGCCTTGTACATCGTCTCGACCGAAATGCCGATCGTCGGGCGCTCCTCGCGGATGGCCTTGAGGACCTTTTCCGGGTTAAAGCCGCGCATGAGGATGATGCGGCCGCCGAGGTTCAGCAGCGGCAGCGTGAAGACGTTCCAGCCCGCCGTGTGGAACAGGGGAAGCGTGAGGATGCAGGAGTCGCTGTCGTTGAGCTGATAGCCCTGGGAGTCGGCGAGGAAGTTATAGAAAAGCGCGCGGAAGGACATCATCGCGGCCTTCGGGACGCCCGTGGTGCCGCCGGTATGTATGAGCATCTGGATGTCTTCAAAGTCGAGGAGCGTGTCCGGCAGTTCGCCGATCGTCTCCAGGGCCATGATGTCGTCGTAGCAGTAATTTTCGTCCTCGCCCTTGATGTCGAGGCAGATGAATTCCTGCTTGAAGCCCTGCTCGCGCAGGCTCATGATCGTGAAAACGAACTCAGCGGAATAAAAGATCACCTTAGGGTCTTCGTTTTCGATGAGGGAGAAAAGCTCCTTTTCGCGGAGAAGGCAGTTGTAGGTGGTGATGATGATGCCTGTCTTGAAGGTCACATAGTAGGCGTCGAAAAACGCGACCGCGTTGGTGGCGCAAAAGGCGATCCGGTCGCCCTTTTTGAGGCCGAGCGTGTTCGTGAGGAACCACGCCAGCTTTTCGGACCGTTCCCACATGTCGTTGTAGGTGTAATGTTTGCCGGTATCATAATCGTAGATTGCTTCGCTCTTCCCGGAAACACGCAGGCGGTATCGCTGCATATTCTGAAGTGTCTCTGAATCGTACATTGCGCTTCCTCCCTACCCTCTCGCTGCGCGGCGAGCACCGGTTCGTCCCGGCGGCGGCCGTCAGCCGTTGTTCAACGCTGCGAGGGTATTTCAATCAAAATCAGTATATGCTTATTTTATTACGGCTTCTCCGATAAATCAACCTAAAAATGTACCAAAAGCTGAAATTTGCACAACAAAAATTGAAATGTGCCGTCAATTTGGCGGCACATTTCTTTAAAATCATACTTTTAGTTTACATAATTCATGAATTTTTACACTTGTGTTCACTTTGTTCATTCGCTGTGCGGGCGACCTCAGGCTCAGCGCGCGGCCCACTGCCACGCCATGCCGAAGGCCTCGCGGACGAAGTAATTGAGCCGGAGCACGGGCCAGCCCGTGTGCGCCGCTACGCCGATCGGCACGCAGCCGTTCGCCGCGCCAATGCGCCGCGCGCGGCAGAGGTGGTATTCGCTCGAGACGATCGCGACGCGGCCGCCGGGGTCGCCGCCGTTGGCTCTGACAACCGCGAGGGAGTTTGCGATGTTCTCCTCGGTCGTGGTCGAGCGGTCCTCCAGCAGCAGGCGGTCGGGGGCGATGCCCGCCTGCGTGAGATAGCGGCGCATGGCCTCGGCCTCGGAAATGCCCTCCCCCGGCCCCTGTCCGCCGGAGAGGACGGCCTTCGCCGCCGGGTAGGTTTCGAGATAGTCCTTCGCGGCGGTCAGGCGTTCCTCAAGCGAGAGGGTCGGCGTCTCGCCGTTGACCTTCGCGCCGAGAACGATGCAGTAGGGGGCCTCGGGGTTCGTGTCCGTATGCGCGCCGCGCACGACAGTCGTCTCCGCGGCGGCGAACAGTGCGAAGCCAGCCGCGAGCAGCACCGTCAAAACGATGCGCAAAACCTTCGCGGGCCGGGGCTTTTTCTGTCCCAGCCGGTCAAGCAGAAAATAGAGCAGCACGACAAAGGCCAAGAACAGGCAGCAGAGCGCAAGTGTCGTATAGACCAGCAGCGCGAAGCGGTAAAACGCCGTCGCCGCGAGAAGCACGCCCTCCACAATGAGGAAACCGACCCGTTTCTTTTTGTCCATCACGACTCCTTTCAGTCCGAGAGCTCGGCCCAGCGGTCGTAGGCCTCGTCGAGCTGCGATTGCAGCGCGCCCTTTTCCTCGCCCAGCTCCAGAAGCTTTTTGTAGTCCGAGGCGTTTGCCTCGACCTGCGCGTCGAGCTCGGCCATCTGCGCCTCCAGGCGTTCGATTTCGCGCTCGGTCTTCTGCAGGAGCTTTTCGTTGCTTGCGCCGGCGCTGCCCGCCTTGCGGGACGGCTTCGGGGCCTTGGGCCGGGGGGCTTCCTTTGCCTTTTCAGCGGCGGCAAGCTCCTCCTGCCGGGACTTCCACGCGCGGTACTCCGAAAAGCTGCCGCGGAAGTCGGTAATCTTCCCGTCCTCAAGCATCCAGACGCGGGTGGCAAATTTTTCAATGAAATAGCGGTCGTGCGAAACAAAGAGCAGTGCGCCGCCGTAGTCCTCGACCGCGTCCTCGATCCACTCGCGGGACTGGATATCGAGGTGGTTCGTCGGCTCGTCGAGGATGAGGAGATTCACCTCGTCGCGCATGAGCGTGCACAGCCTCAGACGGCTCTGCTCGCCGCCCGAGAGGGCCGCGACGGGCTTGAACACGTCCTCGCCCGAAAAGCGGAAGCTGCCGAGCCGCGTGCGCGCGGCCTGGGGCGTGATCTTCTCGGAATAAAGCAGCGTGTCCAAAAGGGTGCGCTCCGGGTGGTCAAAACGGATGATCTGCGGCAGGTATGCCGCCTTGACGGACGGGCCCATGCGGATGAGGCCCTCGTCCGGCGGCTCCTCGCCCATAATCATCTTGATGAGCGTCGACTTGCCGGTGCCGTTGTCGCCCAGCAGCGCGATGCGCTCTCCGCCCTCGATCAGCAGTTCGAGCTCCGAAAATAGCGTCCGCTCGCCGAAGGATTTTTTCACGCCGTCAAGGATCAGCACCTCGTCGCCCTCAAAGTCACGCTCCGAAAAGCGCAGGGCGAGCTTTTTATCGCTCTGCGGTTTGTCCGTTGTGCGCATGCGCTCGATGCGCTTTTCCATTGAAAACGCGCGCTTGTGCAGAGCGTCGTTGCCCATGAAGGCCCAGAGGTGCATCTGCTCGGCGGAGGCCTCGAGTTGCTTGATCTTGGCCTGCTCCTTCTCGTAGCGCTTCATCTGTTCCTCGTAGCGGCGGCGCTTTTCGGCGGCGTAGAAGCTGTAGTTGCCGCTGTAAAACTCCGCTTTGCCGTTCAAAATTTCGACGCAGCGGGTCACGGTGCGGTCGAGGAAGTAGCGGTCGTGCGAGATGGCGAGGACGGTGCCGTGGAACTTCTGGAGGTAGTCCTCGAGCCATTCGGTCGCGCGCAGGTCGAGGTGGTTCGTCGGCTCGTCGAGCAGGAGGATGTCCGTGTCCTCGATGATGAGGCGCGCGAGGTTCACGCGCGTCTTCTCGCCGCCGGAGAGCTCCGAAAAGAGCCGTGCGCGCATGTCCGGGGGAATTTCAAGGCCGTTGGCGACGCGGTTGCGCTCCGTTTCCGCGCTGTAGCCGCCGAGCGCCTCGTACTCCGCCGCCGAGCGGTCGTATTCGCGCATGAGGGCCGGATCGCTCGAGGAGGCCATGCGCTCCGTGAGCTTTTTCATCTCGTCCTCGAGGGCGAAGATGCGCGCGTGCGCAGTCTTCAAGACGTCCTCGACGGTGTAGCCCTCCGGGTAGACGGGAATCTGCGAAATGAGGCCGAGGCGCTTGCCATTGGTCATTGAGACACTGCCCTCGTCCGGGCGCACCTCGCCCGTGAGGATGCGAAAGAGCGTTGTTTTGCCCGCGCCGTTTTTGCCGAGAATGCCGACGCGCTCGCCCTCTAAAATGTCAAACGAGAGCCCGTCGAGAATATTTTTGTCCTGCTCAAAGGACTTGACGATGTTTTGGATAGATACGTCTGTCATGGGGATACTCCTGTGAAAACGGGCCGGTACAAGGCCGGCCCGTACGTTTCGTTGTTGTGTGTTTTTTTAGTCGTTCGCCGCGACCGCCGCCTGCAGGACCGCGTTGGCGACGGGACCGGCGTTGGCGAGACCGCCGCCGCCCTTTTCGATGCAGACGGTGACGGCGTAGGGGT
>JAKOSQ010000085.1 GCA_029777215.1 Bacillota bacterium | reverse complement strand
CGGCGGCGATGATCTCCGCGACGGTCTCATCGTCACATTCAAGGCCGACGGTGTTCGCGCCGAAGGTGTTGGTCTTGATCGCCCGCGCGCCGGCGGCGATGTATTCGCGGTGGATGGCGGCAATGCGCGCGGGGTACAGCAAATTCGCCCGCTCGCAGCACTCGGGGTCGAAGCCGTATTTCTGCGCGTAGTAGCTGCCCATGCCGCCGTCGAACAGCAGCGGCTTGCCGCCGAGTCTGTCCCGAACACTCATCCCAGCACCTCCCTCGCGATGTCGGCGGACGCCTTCGCGTCGCGCGCGTAGTAGTCCGCGCCGATCTCGTCGGCGTAGTCCGGCGTGAGCACCGCGCCGCCGACCATGATTTTGCACACATGTCCGCTCGTGCGGAGCTGGGCGACGGTCTCCGCCATCGCGGGCAGCGTCGTCGTCATCAGCGCCGAGAGGCCAACGAGGCGCACGTCCTCACGCACGGCGGTCTCGACGATCTTCTCCGGCGGCACGTCGCGGCCGAGGTCGAGCACCTGATAGCCGTAGTTCGCCAAAATGGTCTTGACAATGTTTTTGCCGATGTCGTGAATGTCGCCCTTGACGGTCGCGACGACGATCTTGCCCTTTGTGACGCCGCCGGTCCCCTTGTTGGCGATGCTCGTCTTCAGCAGCTCGAATGCCTCCTGCGAGGCCTCCGCCGCGCGCAGGAGCTGGGGCAGGAAAAGCTCACCCTTTTCATAGCGCTCCCCCACCTTGTCGAGCGCCGGGATAAGGTATTCGTCGATAATTTGAAGCTCCGAGTGCGTCTCCAGAAGCTGCTTTGTCAGCTCCCGCGTCTCGGCCTTGAGGCCCTTGGCGACGGCCTCGAAAATGTCGTCCGTCCGGCCCTGTACCGGCGCCGACGCGCTCTCGGCGTTTGCAAAACGGTCAACAAAGCCCTGGCAGTCCTTGTCATACCCCTTGAGGAGCTTGTACGCCGCAACCGTCTCGGTCATGGCGGGGATGTTCGGGTTGATAATGGCGAGATCCAGTCCCTCCTCGAGCGCGAGAGACAGGAAGGTGCGGTTGACAAGCTCCCGGTTCGGCAGACCGAACGAGATATTCGAGACGCCCAAAACGGTTTTGCAGCCGAGGCCTTCCTTCACCCTGCGCACGGCGGCGAGCGTCTCCCTCGCGGCGTCCTGTGCCGCCGAGACGGTCATCGTCAGGCAGTCGATGAAGACGTCCCGCCGCCGGATGCCATACCCCTCGCAGGCAGTCAAAATCCGCTCTGCAACCGCATAGCGCTCCGCCGCCTTTTCGGGGATGCCCGCCTCGTCGAGCGTGAGACCGACGACGCACGCGCCGTACTTTTGCACAAGCGGCAGCACCGCCTCGAGGCGGGCCTTTTCGCCGCTCACGGAGTTAACGATGGCCCGCCCGCAGAACTGCCGCAGACCCGCTTCGAGCGCCGCGACATTGTTCGAGTCGAGCTGCAGCGGCAGATCGATCGTCGCCATGACGCCCTCGACGACCTCGCGCATGAGCGAGACCTCGTCGAGCCCCGGCACGCCGACGTTGACGTCCAGAATGTCCGCGCCCGCGTCCGCCTGCTGCACGCCCTGGGTGAGGACGTAGTCGAGGTCGTGCTCCCGCAGCGCCTGCTGAAAGCGTTTTTTT
>JAKOSQ010000084.1 GCA_029777215.1 Bacillota bacterium | reverse complement strand
GTTTCACGGTCGACGGGCTTGATGGTGTGGACGTTTATGACCTCGCAGCGCACGCCCTGCTTTTCCAGCTCATATGCCGCCGCGAGGACGTCTGCGGTGAGAAAACCGGAGACGCAGATCGTGAGGTCCGTGCCGGTGCGGAGCGTATCGGCCTTGAAAAGGTCAAATTTGTAGTCCGCCGGGAAAATGTCCGGCAGCTCCTTGCGGAACAGACGGATGTAGACGCAGCCGTCATAGGCGTTGATGACCGGGAGCGCCTCCTTGAGCTGCACGGCGTCGACCGGCTCGAAAATGACAATGCCGGGGATGGAGCGCAGCACGCCGATGTCCTCCATCGACATGTGTGTGCCGCCGTTGAGCTCGGCGGAGACGCCGGGGTCCGTGCCGACGACCTTGACGTTCATGTCCGCGTAGCAGATCGAAATGGCGATCTGGTCACAGATGCGGCGAGTGGCAAAGGGCGTAAAGGTCTCGATGAAGGGGCGATAGCCGTAGCTCGCCATGCCGGCGGCGATGGAGGCCATGTTCTGTTCGGCGACGCCGCAGTCGAACATCTGCTTCGGGAACTCGTCATAGAGTGCGCTGGTGCCGCTGGCCTTCGCAAGGTCCGCGTCGAGAATGCAGACGTGATGGTCTCTTTTCATGAGCTCTGCCATTGCCTGCGCGTAAGCTTCCCGCATTTCCATTACTTTGTCCCCCTTATCTCCGCGACCGCGCGCTGCGCGTCCTCCTCAGAAAACGACATGTTGTGGTTGCCCGCGCCCTTCTTCTCGACGAAGGAGACGCCGCAGCCCTTGCGCGTGTGCAAGATGACCATGGTCGGGTAGCCCGTTTCGCGCAGAGACTTCGCCTTGTCGACGGCCTGCTTGACTTGATCCGGGTTGTTGCCGTTGCCGACCTCGATGACGTGCCAGCCGAAGGCCGACCACTTGTTCGGCAGGGGACCGGGTTCGTTTACCTCGCTGACTGGGCCGTCGATTTGCAGACCATTGAAGTCCGTGAAGGCGATGAGGTTGCCGAGACGCTTGGCGGAGGCGAACATCGCGGCCTCCCAGATCTGACCCTCCTGCGACTCGCCGTCGCCGATGATCGCGTAGATCGTAGCACCGTCGTCCTCCAGCTTCGATGCGAGCGCCGCGCCGACCGCGCAGGAGAAGCCCTGGCCGAGGCTGCCGGTCGTCATGTCGATGCCGGTCGTGAGCCGCGCGTCGCAGTGGCTCGGAAGATGCGTGCCGCTCTGGTTGAGTGTCATGAGCTCGGATTTGTCAAAGTAGCCGCGGTTGGCAAGCGTCGCGTAAACGGCGGGGCCGGCGTGGCCCTTCGAGCACACAAGACGGTCGCGGCCCGGCTTTTTCGGGTCGGCGGGGTCGATGTTCATTTCCTCAAAATACAACACCGCGAGAAGGTCGACGATCGACAGACAGCCGCCAATGTGACCGACACCGAGGTGACCGATGCAGCTAACGAGGTCGCAGCGGATGTCCCTGCAGACCTCACGGATGTCCTGCTCCATAGATATGCCTCCGATTATAATAATAGAAGTTAATTAATTATGATGATAAGCCCGGCTGACAGCTTTGTCAATCCGTGAAAAAGGACGAAATCCGGACGCAATTTTTGCATATGTGCTGCGCATAGACTGCCGCGAACCGGTTTTGCTTGACACAAGCGACAAAACGGGCTATGCTCAAAGCATTAAGTACACGCTATTAATTAATAGCGTAAAGTTCGATTTTTGGAGAATGTATATGAACGGTTTTTGCTGTCTTTACGTCCCGGTCGGCGTCGGGACCTTTGAGCTTGCGAGCGCCCGCGCCGCCTTTGAAGCCTCGAAAAAGCTGCTGCGCTGCCTCGACCCGGACATCGTCTGCCCGGACGACATTCTGCTGACGGTCGACGCGCTCGACGAATACTTATTAAATAAGCGCCCGGACCTCGTCGTCTTCCAGAACGTCACCTTCGCAAACGGGGAATACATGACGGAGCTGCTGCGCCGCTATGACGGGCCGCTCGTCCTCTGGACGCTGCGTGAGCCGGTCATCGACGGGGGGCGTCTGCGTCTGAACTCGTTGACCGGCGCGTTTTCCGCCGGCAATGCGGTGGCGGCCTTCCGGGGGCCGGAGAGCTTTCCTTATGTCTTCGGCGCGCCGGACGAGGCGAGCGTCAGAGCCTCGCTCGAAGCAGCCATTTCCGCCGCGCGTATCAAAAAGGCGCTGTGCGGGCTGCGCCTTGCCGCCGTTGGCCAAACGCCGCAGGGCTTCGG
>JAKOSQ010000083.1 GCA_029777215.1 Bacillota bacterium | reverse complement strand
ATCACCGACGAACTCGGCCTCGATATTAAGGAAGCGACTCTGGATCAACTGGGAACGGCGCATCAGGTCAAAGTCTCGAAGGAACTCACCATCATCGTCGACGGTGCGGGCGAAAAGAGTGAGATTGACGCGCGTGTCACCCAGATCAGAAAGCAGATTGAAGATACGACATCCGAGTTTGACAAAGAAAAGCTGCAGGAGAGACTCGCGAAATTGTCCGGCGGAGTTGCCGTTATTCGCGTCGGTGCCGCTACGGAAACGGAGATGAAGGAGAAGAAGCTCCGCATCGAAGACGCCCTCAACGCGACCCGCGCGGCTGTTGAGGAAGGCATCATCGCCGGCGGCGGCACGGCCTATGTCCGCGCCGGTATGGCAGCTGAAAAGCTCCTCGACAAGCTCGATGGCGACGAGAGAACGGGCGCCGCGATTATTGCCAAGGCCCTGCAGGCTCCGATCCGTCAGATCGCTGAGAACGCCGGCGTCGAAGGCGCTGTCATCCTCGAGCAGGTCCGCAAGAACGGCTCCGTCAACTACGGCTACAACGCCGCTACCGAGGAGTTCGGCGACATGATCAAGGCCGGCATCGTCGACCCGACCAAGGTTTGCCGCAGCGCGCTGCAGAACGCAGCCTCCGTGTCCTCCCTGGTCCTCACGACCGAGAGCCTCGTGGCCGACATCCCCGAGCCTCCCACCCCGCAGATTTCCGCCGACATGGGCGGTATGGGCGGCATGGGCGGCATGGGCGGAATGTATTAAAATTCGGCTTACGCCTAAAATCGCAGAAAAATCCCGCGTCCTTTGGACGCGGGATTTTTTGTATCAATATGAAAAAAGACGATTGTTTGCGCCCAAATGAAACTTGCGCTTGACATGTTTTTCAAATCACGTTAGAATAAAGTGATAATATGTATTTAAGGATGGGGAGAATTCCTTAAATCTAATATTGCTCAAAAAACCGGATGCGCCTTGTGTGCGTGCGCGCGTCCGTCTCATTTCGGTTATCACCATCACATTTTATAATGATTGGAGGTGTATAACTTTCTATGTCTACCGGACAAGTCATCGGTATCGTCGTTGGAATAGTAGTTGCTGCAGTTATCAGCTTTCTGCTCGGCATCCTCTACCGCAAGCGTGTCTCCGAACGGGAGATTCAGAGCGCGGAGGAAGAAGCCAAACGAATTATAAACGAGTCCATTAAGACCGCTGAAAACAAGCGGCGCGAGGCTCTTTTAGAGGCAAAGGAAGAAATACACAAGAGCCGCTCGGAATACGAGCGCGAGGTCAAGGAACGCAGAGCGGAGCTCCAGAAACAGGAACGCCGCCTGCAGCAGAAGGAAGAAAATCTCGACAAGAAAACCGACGCTCTGGAGAAAAAGAACGACCAGCTCACAAGAAAGCTCCAGGCCGCCGACGAACAGCAGGAGGAGATCGAAAAACTCAAGCAGGAGCAGCTCTCCACCCTTGAAAAAATCTCCGGCTACACCGTCGAGGAAGCCAAGCAACACATCATCGAGGACCTCCAGACCGAGGTCACTCACGAAATGGCCGTCAAGGTCAAGGAAGCCGAAGCCCGGTGCAAGGAGGAATCCGACGCCAAGGCGAGAGAAATCATCACTCTTGCCATCCAGCGCTGCGCCGCCGATCACGCCGCCGAGGTCACCGTTTCCGTCGTACCTCTCCCCAACGACGAAATGAAGGGCCGCATCATTGGCCGCGAGGGCCGCAATATCCGCGCCATCGAAACGCTCACCGGCGTCGATCTCATCATCGACGACACGCCGGAGGCGATCACCCTTTCGAGCTTCGATCCCGTGCGCCGTGAGGTCGCGCGTCTCGCACTCGAAAAGCTCATTCAGGACGGCCGCATCCACCCCGCACGCATCGAGGAAATGGTCGCCAAGTCCCAGCGCGAGGTCAACGCCGCCATCAAGGCGGAGGGCGAGCGCGCCGTGTTCGAAACCAATGTCCACGGCCTGCACCCCGACCTCATCAAGCTTCTCGGCCGCATGAAATACCGCACGAGTTACGGCCAGAACGTCCTTTCGCACTCCATCGAGGTCTCGCACATCGCCGGCCTCATCGCTTCCGAGCTCGGCGTGAACGTCACGATCGCCAAGCGCGCAGGCCTTCTCCACGACATTGGCAAGGCCATAGACCACGAGGTCGAGGGCAGCCATGTCACGATCGGCGTCGACCTCGCCCGCAAGTACAAGGAGAGCGAGGAAATCGTCCACGCGATCGAAGCGCACCACGGCGACGTCGAACCCCACACCGTTATCGCCTGCATCGTGCAGGCAGCAGACACGATCTCGGCGGCCCGCCCCGGCGCCCGCCGCGAAAACATCGAAAACTACGTCAAGCGCCTCGAAAAGCTTGAGGAAGTCACCAAGAGCTTCAACGGCGTCGAGAGCTGCTATGCCATCCAGGCCGGCCGCGAGATCCGCATCATGGTCAAGCCCGAGGAGGTCTCCGAGGATGAAATGGTCCTGCTCGCGCGGGATATCGCCGCGAAGATTGAGAACGAGCTGACCTATCCCGGCCAGATCAAAGTCCATGTCCTTCGCGAAACAAAGGCTGTGGAGTACGCAAAATAACCAAAAAATTGTGTCCGATCCGGCAAAAAAAGTCGCGCTTCGACGGGGACCTCCCCGCCGGAGCGCGTTTTTTTCGGCGCTTTACCAAATCAAAGGGTACCAAAATTATTCAAAGACCCAAATTGCCGCGCCGGGGGACTTTTTCGGCCGTTTTTGGGCAATGAGCTATTGCATTTGGGTGCTGAGTTGTATATACTGCTAAAGGTATGTTCAAATCGGACATACTGAGAGAGGATATTTCTCCGGCTTCTGCCAGCCGCGACCCCCCAAAAGTATCAAAAATGGGGGCGCTGACGGGTGCGGGCCGGCGAAATAAATATTTTTTTCTTCAAGGAGAAAAAGCAATGAGAAAGACCAGGAAAATCACCGCACTGCTCCTTGCGGTCCTCATGTTGACTGCTGCACTGGGCGGATGCACGGGCGGCAAGTCTGCGGAAACCGCCAGCCCGTCGGCCAGCGCCGCCGTGTCTGCCGCCCCTGTCCAGGGCGGCGAGCTCACCGTCGGCATCGCACAGGACCTCGATGACAGCATCGACCCCCACAAGATGGTTTCCGCGGGCACCCGCGAGGTCCTCTTCAACGTCTTTGAAGGTCTGCTCAAGCCGGATACCGCCGGCGAGATGCAGCCCGCCGTCGCCTCCGACTGCAAGATCAACGACACCGGCGACGTCTTCACCTTCACGCTGCGCGACGGCGTGAAGTTCCACAACGGCAACCCCGTCACGACGAAGGACGTCATCTATTCCCTCAAGCGCGCGGCCGGCCTCGACACCGGCACCCCGCTCATCAACGGCTTTGACGAAGTGAAGTCCGTCGAAGCGCCCGACGACAAGACCGTCGTCGTCACGCTCAAGAAGCCCGACATCGAATTCAAGGCCATGTTTACCGCAGCCATCATCCCGGACGGCAACGATCCCACCAAGGAAACGATCGGCACCGGTCCGTTCAAATTTGCCTCCCGCTCGCCGCAGCAGAACGTCGTTCTGGAAAAGTTTGACGGCTACTGGGGCACACCGGCCCACGTCGATAAAGTCACATACAAGATCATCGACAACGCGGAGACCCTCGTCATGTCCCTCAAGAGCGGCAGCGTGAACCTCGTTGCCCACCTCACGAGCGCACAGGTCAAGGAGCTCGGCAGCGACTTCACGGTCGTAGACGGCACGATGAACCTCGTCCAGGCACTCTACCTAAACAACAAGGTCGCCCCGTTCGATAACGTCAAGGTCCGCCAGGCTCTGTGCTACGCGATCGACCGCCAGAACATCATGGACATGCTCTCGAACGGCAAGGGCGCCGCCGTCGGCAGCAGCATGTACCCCAACTTCAAGAAATACTACCGCGCTGATCTCGCGGACGTCTATAAGCCCGACGTCGAAAAGGCCAAATCCCTTCTCGCCGAGGCCGGCTACCCGAACGGCTTCACGATGGACGTCACCGTTCCCTCCAACTATCAGCCGCACGTTGACACCGCCGCGGTCATCGCCGAGCAGTTCAAAAAGATTGGCGTGACGGTCAACATCAAAAACGTCGACTGGGGCACCTGGCTCAGCGAGGTCTATTCGGGCCGCAACTACCAGTCCACCGTGATCGGCGTTGACGCCGCCTCGCTGACGGCGCGCGCGATGCTTGAGCGCTTCGTTTCGACGAGCACTTCGAACTTCACGAATTTCAGCGACCCCGAGTATGACAAGCTCTATGCCGAGGCCGCCGCAGCGACGGACGAAGCCAAGCAGGTCGAGCTTTATAAGCAGCTTGAGGAGATCCTCACCAAGGATGCGGCGAACGTCTACATTCAGGACATGTGCGACTATGTCGCCATGGGCCAGGGCGTACAGGGCTACGAGTTCTATCCGCTCTACGTCATGGACATGTCGAAGGTCTACTTCACGAATAAGACCGCTGCGTAAGTAAAATACTGAACAGTATGGCAGGGCAGGGCGGTTTTGAGCTTCGGCGGAAACCGCCTTGCATCTGCGTACTTTCTATCACAAAAAGGGTCGTTTTCCGCCGCTCGGCGGCGCAGATCGGCCAAATTTAAGACCCGGGAGGAACGAATGCGCTATATCTTAAAAAAAATAGGCATCTTTGTCCTCACGATCTTTGCAATCTCCATTCTGGTGTTTCTCGCCTTTCAGATCATTCCGGGCGACCCGACGACCAGAATGCTCGGCACGCAGGCGACGCCGGAAAAGATCGCGGCGCTGCGCGCCCAGCTCGGCCTCGACCGGCCGGTGCTCGTGCGCTACTTCGACTGGCTCGGCAATTTCCTGCGCGGAAACTATGGCGAGTCCTACAGCTACAATATGCCTGTGCACGAGCTTTTGAGCGGCAAGCTGCGCATCACGGCGTCGCTGACGCTGCTGTCGTTTCTGATGGTTTTGCTCATCTCGTTTCCACTCGGCATTTTGCTCGCGCGCTTTGCGCACAGCTGGTTTGACCGCGTGATGATGGTCCTCAACCAGATCGTCATGTCGATCCCCTCGTTTTTTACCGGTATTCTTTTCACCTACGTTTTCGGTCTGATCCTTAAGTTCTTCACACCGACAAACTTCGTTGAGTACGCCGACGATCACGCGGGCTTCTGGGCCTACCTCGTCTTTCCTGCGCTTTCGATCGCGCTGCCGAAGGCCGCAATGGTCATCAAGCTCCTGCGCGGGAGCATGGTGCGCGAGCTTTCGGAGGACTATGTACGCACGGCGTACAGCCGCGGCAACAGCCGCTGGCAGGTCCTCAAGGGACATGTCATGCGCAACGCGATGGTCCCGGTTGTTACATTTTTGGCGGTCACACTGGTGGACATTATCGCAGGAAGTATTATAATAGAACAGGTATTCAACATCCCCGGCATGGGAAGGCTGCTGATGACCTCGATCAACGGGCGTGATTTGCCCGTCGTGCAGACGATCATCATGATCATCGCGCTCGTCGTCATCACCGTCAACTATATCGCGGATATCTCGTATAAATACATCGACCCGCGCATTCGGTTCCGTTAAAAGGACCGCGGAGGAAAGCTCTTGAAAAAGCTGAAAAACAGCCATCGTGCGCCGAACTACAACTTGATATGGGGCTGCGTCATCACCTCGATCATGGTCCTGATGATCGTTGTCAGCTTTTTCTGGACGCCCTTTAACCCAGACGCCATGTCCTACGCCGAAAAGGACCTCGCCCCCGGCGGGGCGCATCTGCTCGGCACGGACAATTTCGGGCGCGACATCTTCAGCCGCGTCATGGAGGGCGCCGGGACGACGCTCTCGATCGCCTTTTGCGCGGTCGCCATCGGCGCGAGCTTCGGCACCGTCATCGGCGGACTCACGGGCTACTTCGGCGGCGCGTGGGACGAATTTATTATGCGCATCAACGACGCGGTGACGGCGTTTCCGAGCATCCTGCTCGCCCTCGTCATCGTGACGATCACCGGCAGCGGCCGGACGAATATCATCTTCATCCTCGGCATCCTCTTCATCCCGAGCTTCGCCCGCGTCGTGCGCGGCGAATTTGCCAAGCAGCGGCAGATGGACTATGTAAAAAACGCAAAGCTCATGGGCGTAAAGCCCGGGCGCATCATGTTCGTCCACATCCTGCCGAACATCGCGCCGGTCCTGCTCAGCGCAGTGGCGATCGGCTTTAACAACGCGGTGCTTGCGGAGGCCAGCATGAGCTACCTCGGCGTCGGTGTCTCCCAGACGGAGGCGGTCAGCCTCGGACGCATGCTGCTCGACTCGCAGGCCTACTGGATGACTTCTCCGTGGCAGGCGCTCTCCGCCGGCTGCGCGATCTCTATTTTGATTTTGGGCTTTGCACTCATATCGGAAGGTCTGGGCACCCGGCCTATGTGGCGGCCGACGACGAAACGGAGACGGAAACAACATGCTTGACGTCAAAAATCTAACGGTCACCTTCAACGACGATCATCCGGCGGAGGCGGTCCGCGGTATCAATCTGCATATGGAGGACGGGGAGACCCTCGGCCTCGTCGGCGAGTCCGGCAGCGGCAAAACCGTCACTGCCATGACCATCGCCGGCCTTCTGGCAAACGACAGCGCGGAGATCAACGGCGAGGTCATTTTCGACGGCCGCGATCTGCTCCACTGCTCCTGCAGCGAAATGCGTCTCGTCCAGGGCAAGGACATCGGCGTCATCTTTCAAGAGCCGATGACGAGCCTCGACCCGCTCATGCGCATCGGCCACCAGATCGAGGAGACCGTTCGCCTGCACTTCAAGCTCAAGCCCGAGGAGCGCCGCAGCATGGCGCTCGAGGTCATGCGGCTCGTCGGTCTGCCCGAGCCGGACCTCACCTACAAAAAATATCCGCATCAGCTCTCCGGCGGCCAGCGCCAGCGCGCGATGATCGCTGCGGCCTTCATCAACCACCCGAAGCTTCTCATCCTCGACGAGCCGACCACCGCCCTCGACGTGACGGTGCAGGCCCAGATTCTCGACGTGTTCCGGCGGCTCAATGAAAAGTGCGGCGTTTCGCTGCTCTTCATCTCCCACGACCTGCGCGTCGTGCGCCGCGTGTGCAAAAAAGTTGCCGTCATGTACAACGGCGAGATCGTCGAATACGGAGACACAGAGGATATTTTCACAAATCCTCAGCACGAATACACGAAACAGCTGATCGCGGCGGTGTCGGCAGGGAGAAGAACGCATGTCTGAGCCTGTCCTGGAAGTCAAAAACCTCAACGCCTACTACTATGGCAACGGGGTCCTTGGCAAAAAACTGAAAAAACAGGTCCTGTACGACATCAACTTTGAGGTGCAGGAGGGTGAGGTCCTCGGCCTCGTCGGCGAGTCCGGCTGCGGCAAATCAACGCTTGCGAAGACCATTCTCGGTCTCCACGCGGACTACGACGGTGAGATCATCCACCACACGAACCGGCCGCAGATGGTCTTTCAGGACCCGAAGGGCTCGCTGAACCCCGCCAAGACCGTCGGCTGGATCGTGGAAGAACCGCTCCGGGCCTACGGGAAATATAGCCCCGAGGAGCGCAGGAAGCGCGTCATCGACATGCTTGAGCGCGTCGGCCTCTCGGCCAAGTACGCCGAGCGCAAGCCGCGCGAGCTCTCCGGCGGCCAGCGCCAGCGCGTCGGCATCGCAGTGGCGCTCATTCAGCGGCCGAAATTCATCATTGCGGACGAGCCGGTCTCAGCACTGGACGTCACCATCCAGGCCCAGATTTTGGAGCTGCTGCTTGAGCTGCGCCGCGATCTCGATTTGAGCTATCTTTTCATCTCGCACGATCTCAACGTTATCCGCCAGATCAGTGACCGCGTCATGGTCATGAATGAGGGCCGCATCATCGAGCAGGACACGACGGAAGAAATTTTCACCAGCCCGAAAACGGAATACGCGAAGACGCTGATTGACGCTTCGCTGCTTTAATCGGCAGTCTGCCGCAGGCAGGCTGCCGATTAAACTTTTCAAACAGACAAGAACAGACTTCGGAAAGGATTTCCGAAGTCTGTTCTTGTCTTACAGCCCCAGCAGTTTTCTCGCCCACGCGCTGTTTTCACTCTCCGCGTCGGCGAGGGCGTCGGCGGTGCGCTTGCGGGTGTCGCGGTCGCCGTAGGCGGCGGACGCCGCCGAAACGGCAGCTTTCAAGTTTTCTGCCGTCAGTTCCTCAAGCGGCAGGCAGCGCTCCTCGCCGATCGAGGCGAGAAAAGCCGTGACCTTCGGGTCGTAGCTCACGCCGACGAGCGGCACGCCCTGCGACGCCGCGAAGATCAGCCCGTGCAGGCGCATCGAAACGACTGCTTTCATCCGCGCGAGCAGACCGATCGTCAGCGAGGAATTGCGCTCGCCGTCGATGACGGCGGCGTTCGTTTCCATCAGCGCGCGGACCTCGTCCGTCGCCGGACCGTCCTCGTCGCGGTTGATGAGCATGAAGACCGGTGTGAGGCCGAGCGTCTCAGCGGCGTAGTCGGCGGCCTCGGCAAAAGCTTTCGCCTTTTCGTCAAAGCCCGTCCAGCCGCGGACAGAGAAGCAGATATAGCTGCCGTCCGGCGCGAGACCGAATTTTTCAAGCTCTGCGGTCACGATGTCCGCCGGGGCCTCGGGCAGCGTGAGCGCCGGGTCGGAGGTGACCGCCATCGCCGGCTTTGTGACGCCGCAGCGCTGCAGCTCCTGCAGGGAAGCGCTCTCGCGCAGAGTAATGACGTCCACGTTTTCGTTGAGGATGCGGCAAATGCGCTGGGTGTCGCGCTCGTCCGCGATCGGGCCGATGCCGCAGCCGTACATCATCACGCGATTGCCGCATTTTTTCGCCTGTGAAATCGTGTAGAGGTAGTACCAGAGACTCCGGCGGGAGGTGACGTTTTGGATGAGGCTGCCGCCGCCGCTGAGATAGAGCTGCGTGCCCTTCAAAACGCGGTGGAAGCCCGCAAAGTCGAACATGTGCAGCGACTCGACGCCGTAGCGCTCGCGCGTCTCCTTCGGCCGGCGGGAGAGCACCGTGATCGGCAGGAAGGGGTCAATCTGCCGCAGCTCGCCGACAATGGCCTCCAAAATTGCGTCGTCGCCGGAATTTCCCATGCCGTAGGCCCCGATGATGACGACACCGCGGCGCGCGCCGCTTTTTTTCAGCCGCTCGCGGCGCAGGACCTCGTCGTAGATGTCAAGCTGGCGGCGCGTCGTCGCCTCGACGGAAAATTCGCGCCTCGCCTTTTCATAGAGCGCTTCGCCCATGCGGCGGCGCAGCGCGGGGTCGGCGGCGAGCCGGGCGAGCTTTTCGCCCAGCGCGGCGGCGTCCCCGGCGGGAAAGAGGAAGCCTGTTTCGCCCTCAATGACGAGCTTCGGCACGCCGCCGACGCGTGAGGACACCGTCGCGAGATGGGCGCGCGCGCCCTCCGTGATCGCATAGGGGAAAGTCTCCGAGAGCGAAGTCAGAGTGTTGACGTCGAGCGCCGCCATGAGGGTGTTGACGTCCGAGCGCCAGCCCGCGAAGCAGACCTTTTTTTCGACACCAAGACCCTGCGCGAGCGCGCGAAGCTCCTCCATCTGCGCGCCGTCGCCCGCGATCACGAGACGGAGCTGCGGCTGCTTTTTTTCAGCGAGGGCAAAGCCGCGGATGAGCGTTCCGATGTCCTTGACGGGGTCGAGCCGCGCCGCAATGCCGACGATGACGCTCTGCTCGTCGCACTCCAGACCGAGCGCGCGGAGGTAGGCGAGACGGTCCGGGTTCTCCGGTACGACGGAGAAGTCGACGCCGTTGTAGATCGAGAAAATTTCGTTGGCCGAAAAGCCGCGCGAAATGAGCAGCGACTTCATCGAGTCCGACACGCCGACGAGGTAGTCGGCCTTTTTGAGCGCGTGGTCGTTGAGCGTCCCGTAGACCAGCGCCGCGCCGGGTCGGGCGAGGTAGTCGAGCTTCGGGTCGCTGTGTACCGTCGTCACCATCGGCAGGCCGCAGGGGCCTTTGAGGAGGCTCGCGATGAAGTTGCCGCGCGCGCCGTGGGAGTGGATGAGGTCGTAGTGCTCCTCGCGGATCATCGTTTTGAGCTGCTTTAAAACCGAGGGAATGCTGCCCTCCAAAACGACGGTCGGGATGCCGAGCGCCTCGGCCTCGTCGGAAAACTCGCCGCGCATGAAGCACACGAGCGTCACATCAATCTCTTTCGAGAGTCCCGAAAGCAGATAGTGGATGTGCGTTTTGGCGCCGCCGGTGTCGCCGCCGCTGATGAGATGGATAACTTTCATGATGTTTCCCCCAGAACGAACTGAAAAAACAGCCCATTGCCGTCTTGTTAAAAGGACGGTTCTGTAATAAAATATTTAATACGACCATATCCAAAGCCTATTTAGCTTACAATATATCACACACAAGAAAAACGGTCAACATTCGGAGGCAAACATGACAACGATCTACCTCATCCGGCACGCGGAGGCCGAGGGCAACATCTACCGCCGCATCCACGGCCAGTACGAAGGCCGCATTACCCCGCGCGGCTATAAACAAATCGAATATCTCGCCGAGCGCTTCAGGGACGTCCCCATCGATGCGCTCTACGCGAGCGATCTGCGCCGCACGCGCACCACCGCGACGGCGATCACAAAATACCACGACCTGCCGATACAGCTCGATCCGCGCCTGCGCGAGCAGAACATGGGCGTCTGGGAGGACCTGCCGTGGGGCAACGTCTACCGCGACGAGCCCGAGGAGATCATCTACTTCGCGGTCGACCCCGCGAAGTTCTCCGTCGACGGCAGCGAGGACTTCTACGCGCTGCGCGCGCGCGTCACCGCCGCGATCACCGAGATCGCGGCGAAAAACGACGGCAAGACCGTCGCCGTCGTCAGCCACGGCATGTCCATCCGCAGCTTTATCAGCGGCGTGCTCGGCTATCCGTCCGAGGAGATCAGCAAGGTGCAGCACGGCGACAACACCTGTGTTGCCAAGCTCGCCTTTGAAAACGGCAAATTCACGATTGACTACTACAACGACAACTCCCACATCCCGACGGCGCTTTCGACCTTTGCCTCGCAGGGCTGGTGGAAGAACAAAAAAATGACCTCGCCGGACTACTCGAACCTGCTCTTTGAGCCGATGCGTCTGCCGGAGGACGCGGCGATCTACTCCCGCTGCTACCGCGAGGGCTGGATCGCAGCCCACGGCACCGAGCGCGGCTATGCCGACGAGCCCTATCTCCGCAACGCGCGCGCCATCTCCGCGCGGGACCCGCGCTGCCTCATGAAGGTCTTCTCCGGCGAGCAGTTCGCCGGCATCATCGAGCTCGACCCGGAGCGCATGGCGGCAGAGGGCGCGGGCTGGGTGAGCTTTTGCTATATCGTCCCGGAGCTGCGCGGACAGGACTTCGGCGCGCAGCTGCTGGGCCACGCGGTCTCCTATTTCCGCGCACAGGGCCGGCAGAGTCTGCGCCTGCACGTCTCGGAGCGCAACGAACGCGCCATTTCGTTTTATCAGAAATACGCCTTTCAGGAGATCAGCGGCGAGCAGGGCATCGTCTGCCGCCTGCTGCTGATGGAAAAGGACCTCGAACAGTAAGGAGCGCTATGGAGCTGACCGATTTTCTCCCGGTATCCAAAGAGGATATGATCTCGCGCGGCTGGTACAGCTACGACTTTCTCGTCGTCACCGGCGACGCCTACGTCGATCACCCGAGCTTCGGCCCGGCGGTCATCGCCCGCGTGCTGGAGGCCGAGGGCTTCAAGGTCGCGGTGCTCGCCCAGCCGGACTGGCACGACGACGCGGCCTTTCTGGCGATGGGCGCGCCGCGTTACGGCGTTTTCATCGGCGCGGGCAACCTTGACAGTATGGTCGCCCACTACACCGCTGCGAAAAAGCACCGGAGCGAGGACTTCTACTCTCCCGGCAAAAAGACCGGTCTGCGCCCGGACCGCGCCGCCATCGTCTACGCCAACCGCGCGCGCGAAGCTTTCGGCAGGGACATGCCGATCGTCCTCGGCGGGCTCGAGGCGTCGCTGCGCCGCTTCGCGCACTACGACTACTGGGACGACAAGGTCCGCCGCGCCGTTTTGTTCGACGCGCCCGCCGACCTCCTCGTCTACGGCATGGGCGAGACGGCGACACGCGAAATCGCCGCGCGGCTCAAGCGAAAGATAAGACCCTCCGAAATCCGCGACGTGCGCGGCACGGCTTTCCTCGCGCCGGACGAGAGCGCCTGCGAATCTGAATATGTCACGCTGCCGTCCTTCGAGGATGTGCGCGACGACAAGCGCGCCTATGCCGAGGCAACGCGCATCGAATATGAGGAGCACGACCCCGTGCGCGGCCGGGCGCTTTGCCAGAACTGCCAGGGACGCTGTCTCGTTGTCAACCCGCCGCAGCCGCCGCTGACCGCCAAAGAGCTCGACCGCGTCGCGGAGCTGCCCTACACCCGTGAGCCGCACCCGATGTACGATGCGCTCGGCGGCGTGCCGGCCATCGACGAGGTACGCTTTTCAGTCATCCACAACCGGGGCTGCTTCGGCGGCTGCAACTTCTGCGCGCTCGCGTTTCATCAGGGGCGCATGGTCAGCTCTCGCAGCCACCAATCCGTCATCCGCGAGGTCGAGGCCATGACGCACCACCCGCTCTGGAAGGGCTACGTCTCCGATGTCGGCGGCCCGACCGCGAACTTTGACCACCCGTCCTGCCAGCAGCAGCTCAAAAACGGCATGTGCGCCAAAAAGCGCTGCCTCGCGCCGACGCCCTGCAAAAATCTCGACGCCGACCATACGAGCTACACAAAGCTCCTGCAGGAGCTGCGCGAGATCCCGGGCGTCAAGAAGGTCTTCGTCCGCAGCGGCGTGCGCTACGACTATCTCCTT
>JAKOSQ010000082.1 GCA_029777215.1 Bacillota bacterium | reverse complement strand
TTCCAGATGCTCACAAGCAAAATGACAAGCAACAGTATCTCAATGACGATATTCATAGCTTACTCCTGACGGGCGCGGCTGCGGCAGCGCGCCTTTATGATAAGTATTCTCCGTTTTTAGCAGAAAGAAAGGCTCAGTTGCTCTCCGGCGTACATTTTTCTCCGTAATGCGTGGAGAGCAGCAGCGCGTCGCCATCCGGCAGAAGGGCGGCGGAGATATAGCCGGAGCTCGTCGCGGCGCTCTTCTGGGCGCGCAGGGCGCTGTCGTAGACCGTGACGGCCTCGTTCGAGAGGACCAGCAGCCTCCGGCCCTGCGAGGATAGCGTGACGGGCGCTTCACTCAGCGTGACGCTGCCGAGCTTTTTGCCATCCTGCCCGAGACTCGTGAGCACGGTGCTGCCGCCGGAGACGTACTGCCCCAGGGAGACGACCGTGAGCTCCGGGGAGAACTCATAGTCCTCGAGCGTGTTGCTGCCGAAGCTGAAGGTCGAAAGCGTCTTGCCAGAGCCGCTGTAAAAATAAAGATTTTTCTGCGTCAACACGCAGAAATCGCCGTTTTTGGAGTAGTGCAGGCGCAGACCGAGCTCGCCGTCGAGCTTGACGGACGCGGTCTCCTTTTCGCTGTTGAGCGCAAAGAGATGCACCTCACTGCCCGCGCTGCCGACCGTGAGGACTGCGAGCGAGCCGCCGTCGGGGGAGACCGCGGCGTCGAGCGGATAGCCCGAGCCGGAAAACCACTCGTAGACCGCCTCGAACTTGCTGTTATAGACCTTTACGCTGCCCTTGTAGCCGTCCTCCTCGCCGGAGACGGCGATAAAGCCACCGTCGCTGACCGAAACGGAGGTCACCGGGGACGCGCGGTCGAGCGACGTGCTTTTGCCGGCGCGGACGGCGCGGATGCTCGTGCCGCCGACGTCGTAGAAGACGGCGCAGCCGTCGCAGGCGGCCACAGCGGGGCGGGACATCGAAAAGACCTCGCGCAGGATGCTCTTGCCGTTTTCGTCGAGGACCTGCAGACCGGTCGTTGAGGCGATCGCGAGCTCGCTGCCCATGAGGGCGAACATCTGCTGCGAGCCAGTCTCGTAGGTGTAGGCGTCGCCCGCCGAGACGGCCGGGGCGGTGGCGGGCTGCTTCGCGTCGGAGCCGCTGAGCCGGTCGCGGTAAAGGAAGGCGCAGACCGCAGCGACGATCAGGAGGACCGTCCCGAGGACCGCGCCGGCGCGCGGATGCTTCGCCGTGTTCTCTTCGTGTCTGGCTCTGTTCATTGGACCGACCCCACATATCTGAAGGTTAAAAAGGATTATACCATGTTTTCGACGGAAATAGTAGATATTTTGTTAAGAATAACAGGCGCAAAAGGAAAAATTTCACGGCTTTTGCATCATCTCGCCAACCGCGCCGGGATACCAGACGCGGGACATGTAGAGCCCCTGCGGCGGCATGGTCGGGCCGGTGAGCCGGCGGTCGCCGGTTTCGAGCAGCGCCGGAATGGCCGCCGGGTCGAGCTTGCCGAGTCCGGCGTAGACGACGGTGCCCATGATGGCGCGGACCATGTTGTAGAGAAAGCCGTTGGCGCACACCCGCATCGTAAAAAGCTCGCCCTCGCGCTCCATTTCGCACCAGTAGATCGTGCGGACGGTGGATTTGACGTCCGTTCCCACGCTGCGGACGGCAGCGAAGTCGTGCGTGCCCTCAAAGGCGCGGGCGGCGGCTTCCATGCGTCCGTAGTCGAGC
>JAKOSQ010000081.1 GCA_029777215.1 Bacillota bacterium | reverse complement strand
TGTCTTCCCGAACAACAAAAACATCATCATGGCGGCCGAGCAGGTCGCTCCGCTCACGGAAAAGAAGGTCGTCATCATCCCAACCAAGACGATCCCGCAGGGTGTCTCCGCAATGCTCGGCATGGAGATCTACGAGCAGAGCGAGGAAGAACTCATCGCCTCGGCGAACGAATCGATCTCGAACGTCCACACCGCCCTCATCACCTACGCCGCGCGCGACTCGGACTTTGACGGCTACGAGATCAAGGCCGGCGAGTATCTGGGTCTGCTCGACGGCGCGCTGCTCGGCAGCAACGCGGACATCACCGCCCTCGTCGAAACGCTTGCCGACAAGCTCGCGGATGTCGCCCCCGAATTCCTCACAGTCTACTACGGCGAGGACGTCACGCAGGAGGACGCCCAGCAGGTGGCCGACACGCTCTCAGAAAAGCACCCCGACGCCGAGATGTCCGTTATCAACGGCGGGCAGCCGGTGTACTACTATATGATATCGGCAGAGTAAAAAATGAGCCCGCCTCCGGCGGGCTCATTTTTTAAGGGGATGCACTCCGCTATGTGCCTCAGCGAGCGCAAGCGCTCACTTCGACGCGCGCTGCGCGAGAAGTGTTTTTTGTGACTTACAGAAGGTGAATTGCCCCGAAGGGGCAAGAGAAGCCGCCCTGGGGCGCGCCGCCGCAAAATACGATCCCATTTTATTCGCGCCTGCGGGCGCGAACTCTGCGAGGCCCGGACGCGAGCCGTGCGCGGCGCGAGGCTTTGCCAATTCATCACTCATCAAAAAATCGCCGGTACGTTTCCGTACCGGCGATCGTTTTTTTATTCTGCCTTCGGCGGGGTCTGGGGCTTCGGCTGCTGGGGCTGGGCGTTCTGCTGTGTCTGGCCGCCTTCGCCGGGCTTGCGGTTGCGGGGTCTGCGGCGGCGGTTGCGGTTTTGCTTCGGCTTCTCTTCGCCCGATGCCGCGGCCTCGCCGTTCGGATTCGGCTTCGGCGGATTTTGACGCTGCTGGTTCTGCGGCTTCAGACCGTTCTGCTGCCGTTGTCCCTGCGCTCCACCCTGCTTCGGCTGACCGCTCTGGCCCTGGCGCGGCTGCGCCTGACCGCCGGGCTGTCCCTGCTTCGGCTGGCCGTTTCCCGGCTGGCCTTGCTTTTGCTGACCGCCCTGCTTCTGGCCGCCGCCCTGCGGGCGCTGGCGGTTGTTCCGCGGACGCTGCTCCTGCTGACGCGGCGCGCCCTGTGGGCTCGGCTGCGGCTCCGGCTGCGCCGGATTCGGCGCGCGTGTCTCGCCCATCTCCTCGGCAAAGAGGTTCGGGGCGTTCCAGCCGTCCGACTCCTCGAGCTCCACCGTCTCGGGTGCGGCCTGGTAGTCCGGCAGCGCCACCTCGGGCATCGGCTCGCCGGGCTTGGGCCGTCCGCCGGGCACGACGGCGATTTGCAGCGCGTCATAGACGCGGAACTCGTCCTCGCCGTCCTCGTCAATGCGGACCTTGATCTTCTGGCGCAGAACGTTCGTCGCGATGACGTTGCCGTAGCCGTCCGGTGTGCGGACAAAAGCGCCGTTTTTCGGAATGGTCTTCAGAAGGTCCTCGTAGGCCTCCTCCTCGTAGCGCAGGCAGCACATGAGTCTGCCGCAGCTGCCGGAAATCTTGGTGGGGTTGAGCGACATGTTCTGGGTCTTGGCCATCTTGGTCGAGACGGGCTGGAAGTCGCCCAGAAACTGACTGCAGCAGTAGGGTCTGCCGCAGATGCCGAGTCCGCCGAGCATCTTCGTCTCGTCGCGCACGCCGATCTGCCGCAGCTCAATGCGCATGCGGAAGACGGACGCGAGGTCCTTGACGAGGTCGCGGAAATCGACGCGGCCGTCGGCCGTGAAGAAAAAGAGGATTTTGTTCCCCTCAAAGCCGCACTCGACGCTCACGAGCTTCATGTCGAGGCCGTGGTCCTTGATCTTCTGGCGGCAGATGGCGAAGGCTTCCTTTTCGCGCTGCCGGTTCTGCGCGCGCTGGCGCAGGTCTTCCTCGGTGGCGAGGCGGACGACGGGGCGCAGCGGCGCGACGACGCTCTCGTCGAGCACATAGTGCGCACCCGCGGTGACGGTGCCGATGTCGAGGCCCTTCGCGGTCTCGACGATCACGGTGTCGCCCGTGCTGATCGCGGCTCCGCCGGGATCGAAATAGTAGGCCTTGCCGTGGCTGTTGAATTTGACGCTGACAACTTCTATCAAAGCAGTATTCCTCATTTCAGGGCACAGAGCATACCCATGATATGCTTTGTCCCGACATTGAGCCGCCGGTACTCCTCCGCCCTGTCGCACAGGGCAAGGAGACTGACAGCTTTTTCTCCGGTCAAACCGGAAACGGCGCTGCGGCCGCAGAGCGCATCGGCAAGGGCGGCGCGCAGACTCTCAAGGAAGCTCCCGAGGCGCTCCGCGTCCCAGTCGTCGCACTTGCCCATTAGAAGGCAGAGTCCGAGGCGTTCGCGCTTCGCCGCGAGCAGCAGATATTCCGCTGCGAGCTCGTCGCGCAAAACCCGTTTTTCGCCGCCGATGCGCAGGGTCACGCAGCGGGAGCGAATGGTCGGCAGCAGCGTCTCCGCGCTCTCGGTGCAGAGAATGAAAACGTCGTGCGCGGGCGGCTCCTCAAGAATTTTGAGGGCGGCGTTCTGCGCCGGCAGGTTCATGAACTGTGCGTCCCTGAGGACATAGACCTTGCGCGCGGCGATCTGCGGGCGGGCCCAGGCGTCGAGCACCATCTGCCGCACCTGCTCAACAGAGAGGGCGCTTTTGGCCTTGCCCTTGTCGTCCGTTTTCCGTTCGACAGTCACGAGGTCCGGGTGCGTACCCGCCAGCGCAAGCCGGCAGCCGGTGCAGACGCCGCAGGGCTCCCGCTCTCCGCGCTCGCAGAGAAAGGAGCGCGCAAGCAGCGCGGCGGCCTCGTTTCGCAGGCTCTCGTCCGGGGAGGCGACGATGTAGGCGTGTGACGCGAGGACCGTATGGAGATCGATGCTCATATCCGCGCCACACTCCTTTGCCGAAATTACTCTAATATATTATTTTAACCAATTTGTATGCTTTCGTCAAGGAAATTCCACGCAGATGCAGAAACGAGGCAGACGGACGCTCTTGCTGCTCCAGTCTGCCTCTTTTTGCGTCAAACGCATTTTCTCATTTGCTGAAAGAACCGACGATGAAGTCCACGATCTTGCCGATGGTCGGCAGCTGCGCGGCTTGGTCGTTCGTGATGATGATGTTGTAGCGCTCCTCGAGTGTCATGGTCAGTTCAACGATATCGAGGGAGTCGGCGCCGAGGTCATCAACGACGCGCGTGTCCTCATGGATGTCCTCCGGCTCGATCTCAAGCTGCTTTGCGAGGATGCGGCATACGGTTTCATAAACCTGTTGTCTTGTTTCCACTAATCGCCGGCGGTCGCCCGCCTGTCACCTCTGTTCCGTAAGATTTGCGCCGTCCTGCTGCGGTCTTGTCTTCTCGCAGGAGATGACGACCCGGCGGTTGGGCTCAACGCCCGTCGAGCAGGTCGTGACGCCCTCGTAGTTCTGCAGGGCGGTATGGATGACGTGGCGTTCATAGGAGTTCATCGGCTCGAGCGCCATGCTGCGGTGGTACTTGAGTGCCTTTTCGGCCATCTTTTCTGCAAGCTTCACGAGGGACTCCTCGCGCTTGCTGCGGTAGTTTTCCGCGTCGATGCTGATGTGGGTGCGCTCCTCCATGCCGCGGTTGACGGCATAGTTCGTGAGGTGCTGAATGGCGTCGAGCGTCTCGCCGCGGCGGCCGATGACGGCGCCCATGCCGTCCCCGGAGAGCTCGATATAGAGCGAGCCGTCGTCCTTTTCGGTGAGCTTGATCTCCGCCTTGATGCCCATGCGGGTGAGGAGGCCGTCAAGGAATTCCTCCGTCCGGTCCGCGGCAGTCTTCTCCTTCGGGGGATCGGGGACCTCATAGCTCACGCGCACGACGGCGGGAGAAGCGCCGATGCGCAGAAAGCCGCTCTTGGCGCGTTCGATGATCTCTATTGAGACTTCGTCTCTGGTCAGATTGAGCTCGCGGAGGGCGGCGTTAATGGCCTCCTCTTCCGTCTTGCCCGTCACTTCAATCGATTGCTGCATGTTGTATCTCCTATACGTTTCGTCCTGAGCGCAGGCTCATTCCGTTTCGCCCGTACCGGCGTCCTCAGCGGTGTTTTCCGCGGCGGCAGCGTCGGCCTGGCGGACCTTCTCGTCGTATTCCGCGTCGATCTCCGCGTCGAGTTCGGAGCGTGCGGCGGCGGCAAGCGTTGCCTCCGCGGCTCCCTCGGGGTTCGTGAAGCGGTCGGCCACATAGGCTCTTCCGCGCGCGTAGACGCGGCTGCCGACCTGCGAGTCCGGCTTGGCGTTCGTGATACCGGCCTGCTTGCGGCGGGCTTCCTTTTCCGCGGCGCGTTCGGCGGCGAGACGGGTCTCGTCCTGTGTCTTCTGGACGGTCTGAAGCTTTTTCTTGCTGGTGTTCGGATTGCGTTCGGTGGCGTTTGCCGCGCGGAGCTTTTCGGTCTCGAGGCGCTTTGTCTCGAGTTCTTCCTCTCTGGCCTTCAGACGCTGGCGGCGGTCGGCGTCCTCGACGTCGAGGATCGCGTTATACTTTTTGTTTAGGCTGATCTCCTGGATCATGGCGAGCAGGCTGTTCGCGATCCAGTAAACACCGAGTCCGGCAGGCATGATGAAGCCGAACCAGATGGACATGACCGGCATCATGAGCATCATGGACTTCATGGAAGCCTGCTGCTGGGGATCGGTGCTGCCCTGGGGGTTCGTGGCCATGGAGACCTTCATGGAGAAGTAGCTAAGAAGGCCCGAAACGACCGGGATGAGGAACAGGCCGAAAGCCGGCAGCCAGCTTGAGGTCTGGGACCAGTCGACGTTCGAGAAGAAATTCCACTGCGGGCGCTGACCGAGGTTGAGGCCGAGGAACTGGAAGTTGATGTCAACGAGGCGCGGGATGCTCTGGAAGAGATCTCCGAGCTTGTCCGCGTTTTTGTGGACAAGGTTCGCGAGCGTGATCTCGACGTAGGCGTCCTGCTTTGCGGGCACGGTGTACAGGCCGAGCGAGACGAGCTTGTCCGTGACGGTATGGACCTGATCGGTCGTCAGACGCATCATGTTCGACAGCGGCAGACGAATGACGCGGTAGAGCATGAAGAGAACGACGATCGGCACGAGGTTCCACAGGCAGCCGGACATGGGGTTGACGTGCTCCTCGCGGTAGAGGCGTGCGACCTCCTCCTGGTATTTCTGCTGGTTGCCCTGGTGCTTTTTCTCCAGCTCCTTCATATAGGGCGTCAGGCGCGACATGCGCATCATGCTGAACTTGCTCTTTGCCTGGAAGGGCAGGAAGATGAATTTCAGTACGATCGCGAAGAGGATGATCGCGACGCCGTAGTTGACCGTGATATTGTAGAGCCAGAGCAGGAGCATTGCGAAGGGGTAGGTTACGATATCAGAAAATGACATGGGGGTTCTCCTAATCACGTTTTCCCGGTCAGGGGACCGGGTCGTAAAAATTGTGCTCCCCGGTGTGGAACGGGTGGCATCTTGCCAGACGTTTCATGGCGAGCCATGTGCCTTTCGCGGCGCCGTATTTCTGCAGCGCCTCGAGCGCGTACTGCGAGCAGGTCGGAACATACCGGCAGCAAGGCTTTTTCAGCGGAGAAATGTGTTTCTGGTAGAAGCGAACAAGAAAAATGAAAAAATTTTTCAATCTTAGTCACCGCTTTTCGGCGTTTCACTCAGGATGCCCAAACGGGCGCAGGCGGACAGAAATGCTTTTTCCAGCTCGGCGTAGGAGACGTGGGCGCTCCGGACGCGCGCGACGACGACAATGTCCGTCCCGCGGCGGATGCGCGTTTCGTTGAGGCGGTAGATCTCCCGCAGCCGCCGGCGAACCTTGTTGCGGCAGACGGCATTGCCGACCTTTTTGCTGACGGTGAAACCGATCTCGTTCGTGTCCCGCTTCGTTTTTCTGCAATAGACGACGAGCGCGGGGGTCGCGGCGCTTTTCCCCTTGTCGTAAAGCCGGCGAAACTCGTAATTTTTCTTCATTGCGGCAGAAAACTCCAAGCTTCTTCCGTCCTTTCCTGCGCCCCGCTGCACGGGGCAAAGAAGTACAAGCGCCTAAAGGGCGGATAAATCCGCCCTAAAAACACGTATTCAAAAGAGATCGCCGCCCGAACGGACCCGTCTCATCTGCGCCTCAGTAGCTGAGTCTTGCTCTGCCCTTGGCTCTGCGGCTTGCAAGGATCTTGCGGCCGCTCTTCGTGGCCATTCTTTTGCGGAAACCGTGCTCCTTCTGAGCGTGGAGCTTCTTCGGCTGGTAGGTACGAACTGTAGACATATACGTTTCCTTCCTTTCGTAGAGGTATTACTCAACAGCAGCCGGGCCTTCCGACACAGCGCAGCCGCAGTAGTTGATTTCTTTGTGCCCGGCACCCGAAACAAAGTGCCGGAAACTATGATATTATACAGTATCGTGCAAGGCTCTGTCAACTAAAAAATGCACTTTTCATTGACGAGGGCGGGCGAAGTCTCCTCCGCGGGCCCCGCCGCCTCACTGCAGCCCCGCGAGCGTGCCGCGCAGCTTTTCATTTTTCAGCAGATAGCGCATCGCGGGCAGGCCGAGGACGTACATGACAACGGCCTCGCCGCCGGCGACCTGCAGGCCAAAAACGAGAAAGCTTGTCCGGAATCCGGCGTCCAGCGGGAAGAGATAGGCGAGCTCCGCGCCGACGAGAAGACCGTTGAAAAGCACCGGCATGAGGCAGGCGAGCAGGTTCATCCCCCAGCGCGCGGGGTCGCCCTTCCGCGCCGCTTTGCCGACCGCCGCGGTCCCGAGCGCCGCGAGCAGCGACGCCGCCGTGCCGACCACGACGTCGAGCGGTCCGTTCGGCCCGAGGAGGTTTGCGAGCAGGCAGCCAACCGTCAGTCCCCAGACGGAGCCGGGGAAGAAAAACGGCAGGATGCACAGCACCTCGCTCACCCGGAATTGGACGCCCCCGTAGCTGATCGGCGCGAGCGCGAGTGTGAGCGCAGCGTAGAGCGCCGCGATGACCGCCTCGTAGACAAGCTTCTTCGTTCTGATGTTCATTTTTTACCAAACCTTTCTTTTTCCGACCCTGCAAAGGTTTAGAAGTCAGGGCCGGTGTTTTTTATTTGCCTGACTGCTCAAGACTGAACAGACAACCACAGTATTCCTGGCGGTAGAGTCCCCACTGTCGGGACAGCTCTATCGACCGCTGGTATCCGCCGCGCTTTTTAAAGTCCGCCGGCAGCCACTTCACGCCATATTCTGCCGCGAGGGCGCTGCCGATCCGGTTGAGGCGTTCGGCGTCCTTGTAGGGGCTCACGGACAGCGTCGTGCAAAACCATGCGAAGCCTTCCGCCGCCGCCCGCCGCGCCGTTTCGCGCAGGCGCAGCTCGAAGCAGCGGGTGCAGCGGGCGCCGCCCTCCGGCTCGTTTTCCAGTCCCGTCGCAATCTCGTCAAAGGCCGCGCCGTCGTAGGCGCAGTCGAGGAGCTTCACCTCCGGGTAGTGCGCGAGCACCTCGCGCAGCCATTCCCCGCGCTTTTCATATTCCGCCTCCGGCTGGGTGTTCGGATTGTAATAGAGGACCGTGACGTCGAAAAACCGCGTGAGATATTCGAGCACATAGCTCCCGCAGGGGCCGCAGCAGACCTGCAGCAGAAGCTTCGGCCGGGCAGGCCCGAGCGAGGCGAGCGCCTCGTCTGTCTGTCGCTGGTAGTTTTCCTTCAGGGCGCGCTCTCCCCTTTCTCCGAAATTGTTACAAAAAGACTTTGCTTTTGTTGTTGACTTGCAGTGTAATATTATAATACTATAACATGGTAATTGCAAACAAAATGATTGTAACCATCGGAGGCCCCCAAAATGAAATTGAAAAAGCTGCTTTCCCTGTTTCTTGCGTTCTCCATGCTGCTGACGCTCCCAGCCTTTGCCGCATCCTTTTCAGACTTTACGGACGCCGGCAGTCACTGGGCGGCGACCGACCTGCAGCGCGCCGTTGAAGACGGCCTGCTGACCGGCACGTCAGCGAACAAGCTCTCCCCGGATGCGCCGATCACCACGGCACAGATGCTCACGATCCTCAACCGCGTCCTCTCGGCGGCGCAGGCGGACGCGAGCAACGCCCCGGCGGACGCATGGTACGCGCAGGAGATCGGCAAAGCGGCGCATCTCGGTCTTATTCCCGCCGGGGTCACCGATTACGACGCGCCCCTCGCCCGGCAGGACGCGCTTTCAATGCTCGTCAGGGCCTTCGGCCTCACGCCCGCGAACCAGTCCGCCGCGCCGCTCTCCGCCTTCTCGGACGCCGGGAAGGTCCGGGAGGCAAACGTCATGCCGGTCGCGAACCTCGTCTCCCGCGGTCTTGTCAAGGGCTTTGACGGCGCGCTCAACGCAAACGGCTCCGTCACCCGCGCGGAATTTGTGACGCTGCTCTATCGCATCGCCGGCAGCTTCACGGACGCCGCCTCTCTGAAATCCGGCGCGGCAGCCGCCGTGCTCAAGGGCGACGCCGCCCTCTCCGGCGTCGACGCCGACCGTCTCGTCGTCGACTGCGCGGGCGAGAACGTCTCGCTCCATAACTGCAACATCACGGAGCTCACGCTCCGCTGCGAGGACCTCAAGTCCCTTTCGATTGACAGCACGACCACCCTCGGCACGCTGACGCTCGCCGTCGGCGCGGGCAGCGGCTTCCAGCTCCCGACCAGCGCAAAGATCGGCACGCTGCGCATTCTCTCCGGCCCAGTCTCCGCCGTTACCGCCGCGCAGGCGGACGGCGTCGAGCTCACCGGCTCCGGCCTGTCCGTGGCCGTTTCGGGCGCGCACAGGGCGCTCTCCGTCGCCGGCAGCGGCAACAGCGTCACCCTCGCGAAGGACGCCGAGCTCTCCGCCCTCACCGTCACCGGCAGCGGCAACAGCGTCACGGAGCAAAACGGCGATGCCGGCAGCTCCGTCGCGGTCGGTGACGTCAGCGTCTGGGGCAGTAAGAATACCGTCTCCGCCACGACGACGGGCGGCAGCGCCGCAACCGTCTACCTCGCCGGCACCGGCTGCTCCCTGCATCTCGTGTCCGCCGCCGGCTTCACCGCCGCAACGGTCGACGGCAGCGGCAGCAAGCTCGACATGATGCCCCTCTCCGACAGCGATGTGGCCGGCCCTGTCGGCACGCTCACGCTTGCGGGCAGCGGCAACAGCGCCCGCATCTGGAGCGAGAGCGCAATCGGCGACGTCAAGGTCTCCGCCTACGGCTCCTGGCTGACACTCGCGACAACGGGCGCGGGCAGCATCAGCGTCCCCGGCAGCTACAACACCGTCGTCAAGGCCCGCAGCGGCGAAGTCGGCGCCGTGACCCTCGCCGGCCCCGGCAACGTCTTCAAGGAATATGTGGACAACCACGCGAAGTCCGTCACCGTGAACGGCGCGGGCAGCACGGTAAAGCTCGACGGCACGGCGGATGCCGTCACCGTGAACGGCGAAAACGCGACGATCACCGGCGCGGGCAGCACCGCCAAGCTCACGCTCAACGCACTCGGCTGCAAAACCGACCTGCACGCCAACGTCACGGACGACAGCGGCGCAAAAAAGGCGCAGGCCGAAAAGGAGGCCGCGGCCGCCGCGGAACTTGCAAAGCAACAGGACGAGTCGCGCGTGCTCGCGCTCGTCACCACGGGCTACAAGGGCAACTACACACTCTCCTGGGCGCAGAACCACGACTACACCCCGCTCGAAAAGAAGACCTGGGTCCAGGCCAAGGGCTACTCCAGCGCAACGGGCTGGCTCATCTGGGTCAATCTCTCGATGCAGCGCGTGAACATTTTCAAAGGCAGCCAGGGCAACTGGGACCTCATCCACAGCTGCATCGTCGGCACGGGCGCGCCCGGCACCGGCACGCCGGTCGGTCTTTACACGACGACCTACAAGCTTGCCGCCGGCTGGACCACGAGCACCTACACCGTCAAGCCGGTCGTCGGCTTCAAGAACGGCACGGGCTACGCCTTCCACTCCCGCCTCTACTACCCCGGCACAACGCGTCTCAAGGACGCCTCGATCGGCTACCCCATCAGCCACGGCTGCGTGCGGATGTACGACGAGGACGTCGCCTACATCTACAACAACATCCCCGTCGGCACCACCGTCGTGGTCTTCTGAGTACATAAAAAAGCCCGGCCGCCCCGCGGCATTCGGACAACTGGAGGCAGCACTATGCTTGAAAAACGCACCAGCAAGGATGACTACTATCTCGGCATTGCGGACAGCGTACTCGCCCGCTCGACCTGTCTGCGTCGGAAATACGGCGCGATCATCGTCCGCGAGGACGAAATCCTCTCCACCGGCTACAACGGCGCGCCCCGCGGGCGCGAAAACTGCTGCGATCTCGGCTACTGCACGCGCGAGCACCTGAACATCCCCGCGGGCGAGCGCTACGAGCTGTGCCGCAGCGTCCACGCGGAGCAAAACGCGATCATCTCCTGCTCCCGTCGGGACATGCTCGGCGCGACGCTCTATCTCGTCGGCCGGGATGCCAAGACGAACGAGCTCATCGACGCGGCTCCTTGCTCGCTGTGCCGCCGTTTCATCCTCAACGCCGGCATTGCACGCGTCGTCTCCCGTACAAAGGAGGACTGCATCAGCATCGTGAACGTTGCCGACTACATCGCGCAGGACGACTCCCTGCCGGACATCAAAAAGCTCTGAAGTGCAAAAGAGAGCGCTGCAAACAAGGCTGTTTGCAGCGCTCTCTTTCGTCTAAATGAGGTATTTTTTCACGAACGGGATCTTGTCGAGCACCCACCACGCGCAGTAGCCGAGGGCGAAGACGATCACCGTTTCGACCGGGACCTCGGCGAGCGGCGCGAAGAGCGTCACGTCAAAGCCGAAGTGGTTGAAGATCAAAACGAAGAAGTAGTGCACAAGGTAGATGCAAAAGCCCGCGTTGACAAGCTTTGCGAGCAGCGGCGAGCTCTTCTCGCCGTCGTGTCGGACGCGCGCAAGGCCAAAGGCCCCGGCCGCCATCGCCGCCGGGCCGGGCGTCATGCCGTCCATGAAGTTCGCGTTCACCGCGCCCCCTCGCAGCGAGGACCAGACGGTCATCCCGAACGTAAAGGCGAAGCCGCCGAGGAAGAGCGCGAGATAAAGGCCCTTCCGTTCCAGCCGGACCGGGCGGGAATACATCACATAGCCCAGCAGCGCAAAGCCGAGGGCGGACCAGGTCATGCTCATCGTATAGCGCAGCAGATTACCAGCACTCTGCGAAAGCGGGGCCAGCAGCGGCATGAGGATGCCTGTGACACCCCAAACGGCCAGCGCGTAATCGAGCTCCCGCTCCGTCGCGTTTTTGGTGAAGACGCGCAGCACGGGCAGACAGGCGTAGATCAGCAGCAGGATCTGCAGATAGTAGAGATGGATCTGGTCGCGGAAGAGCAGCGTGTCCCGGACCGTGCCCCAGAGCCAGCCCGGCGCGGGTGCCCTGCCCGCCGCGGCGGCGCCGGCGACGTCGAAGAGCAGATACATCCAGCCCCAGAACCAGAGAATGCGGAGGATCTTCCAAAAATATTTTCTCCAGGTCGTTTTGACGTCCAGCGTCTTTTTCGGGGAGAGCATCAGCGCGCCTGTGCACATCAGAAACGACGGCACTGCAAAGCGCGCGAGGCTGTCCCAGAGCGTGCAGGCAAGCCAGCTGCCCGAGCGGATGTCGAGCGCCGAGACGCCCCTGCCGGAAACGTGGATCACAATGACGGCAAGACAGGCCCAGAGCTTGACGGTGTCGAGCGCCGCGTCCCTTCCCCTTTTCGGTTTGATTGCTTCGTTCAATTGAATTTCTCCCTCCGTGCGCGATCGCGCGGCACTCCCTCATTTTACGGACCGCGCGCGCCTGTGTCAAGGTAAATGCCAGCGCGCGCCTGTTTGGCCACTCCCGCACGGTTGTCCCCTTGTTTCCCGCCGCTTTTCGGCTTATGATAACGCTGAAAAGAAAAAATTGGAGGTATTCATCATGCTGCGTTACGATCACAACACTGATCTCGGCCGCGCCTTTGCCGAGCAGTGGAACTAGCGTCTGCGCTCCGTGCGCATTGCCAGCTTCATCGTGAGCATCCTCATGCTCGTTTTCGGCGTTCTGTGCGTCGTGTACCCCATCGTGTCCGTGCGCGTTCTGAGCATTCTCGCCGCCGTCTGCATTGCGGCCTTCGGCGTCTTTGAGATCACCGAGTGCTGCACTCTGCCGCTTTTCATGCGCTCCGGCGGAGCGATGGCCGCAGGCGTTGTGAACGTTCTTTTCGGCGTGCTGCTGCTCTGCTCCCCCACCGAGGTCACGGTTTCGACCTTCGCGCTGCTCTTTGCCGTCATGCTGATGCTCTTCGGCATCGAAGCGCTCGTTTTGTCCTCAAAGCTCCGCTTTCTCGGCGTGAGCAACAGCGGCTGGGTGGTCGCGAGCGGCATCCTCAACCTGCTCGCCTCGGCGGTCTTTTTCATTCTGCCGATGGCCTCCGCCGTTTTCCTCAACTACGTCATCGCCGTGTATCTGCTCGTCGGCGGTGCGACGCTGCTCATCGAGGCCTTCTCTATGAATGACCTCAAGGCGGACTGAGTCTGCAAAAGACGGCGCTCCCCGGTATGTTTCCGGAGAACGCCGTCTTTTTTATTTTTTTCCTTAGAAGGTCTTCTCCATGTTGACAAAGGCCGTCCGCTGGAAGCCGTTTTTCTCGTAGAAGCTCACGTCCTCGTTGAGGGCGTGGAGCTCGATCTTGCAGATATTGTCCTTATTGAGCTCATCCGGCAGCGCGGAGAGCGCCATGCTTCCGCAGCCCTGCCGCTGGTAGTTGGGATGCACAAAAATGTCGTCCACATAAAAGCTGTTGCACTGCGCGGAAACGATGATCCTGCCGAACAGATAGCCGACGGTCTGGGTCTCAATGGTCATTGCAAAGCCTCTGGCGTGTGTGCCGGAGAGATAGGTCGAAATGCGCTTTTCAGCGCGGTCGAGCGGCCAGTTCTCGTGGAGCGGCGCGTCGCCGTAAACGCGGCAGAACATCTGCGCAGCGTTGGGGATATCGGTCTTATCACAGGGTCTGAGAAACAGCATTGAAATCCACCTCCTGAATTTTGCTGCTGATGCAGCGGTCGGGACTTACTTACGCATTATTCATACTGTAGAGTTTATCACGCGCCGCACCAAAAAGATAGTGGATTTTTCAACATCCTTCCCGTACATTTCTTGTTTAAAAAGGGACTGTTCGTTCGGAACAGTCCCTTTTTTTGCAAATCTTATTCCTGCGGTGCGTTGTCGTCCGGCTCGCCGGCGTCGAACTCGAGCATTTCGCCGCAGTTCGGGCACTGGATCTTGCCGAGGGCGAGGACGTCCTCGTCGATCGTGATGGTGTTGTTGCAGGCGGGGCAGGTGACTTCGTAGAAGTTGCTGTGGCCGTGGCCGCCGCAGCAGCCTCCATCGTGGTGGTGATGCCCGCCGCAGCAGCAGCCATCGGACTCGCCGGCCGCATAGTCGGCGTCATCGTAATAGCCGTCGTTCTCGTCGTCGTAGTCGTCGTAGTCCTCGTCCTCGTCGAAGACGATGCTCTCAACGTCCGCGAGGTCGTCGGACACGGCATCGATCTCGGCGCCGAGGTCATAGGTGGTTTCTTCGAGCTCGTCGAGGTCCTGCGCGACGGTGTCGAGCACATCGATAATCGCGGCGATGAGCTTATCCTGCTTGTTTTCCTTGTCGAGACCGAGACCGTCGGCAAAGCCCTTGAGGTACGCTACTTTTTCGGATGTCGTCATATGGATATCCTCCTTTAATAATATACGGTTTTCAAAGCGCCGGACATTTTAGTATGCCCGACGCTCCGTCTGTCATGCTGCCGCGGAGGCAGCCGTGTTATTTAGCCCTTGGCACGCTCGAGGTATTCGCCCGTGCGCGTGTCGATCTTGATGCGCTCGCCCGGCTCGATGAAGAGCGGGACCTTGATTTCCGCGCCCGTTTCGAGGGTCGCGG
>JAKOSQ010000011.1 GCA_029777215.1 Bacillota bacterium | reverse complement strand
CCGCGTCCTGATCGTTAGCTGGTCCGGCGGCGCGCGCGACTTTTTCTGGAGCAGCGACCTCGTCCTCTGCGGCGATGACGCCAGTGCCCCCAAGACCCGCGTCCGCCTGCAGGACGGGGCTTTCACCGCCGAGAACCCGGAGAGCCCCTTCCTTGAATATCCTTTTAAGGTGCTTTCCTCTGGAAACATTTCCGAATACACGACTGACCGCCGTCTCTGGCAGGCCGGTCGGGCCGACGACAGCACCGACGCCGGCGGCTTTCTCGGCGTCCGCTTCACGGCAGAGCCGCCCTTCGTCCTCGTCTGCGGCTGCGACGACGAACCGCGTCTGCGCGAGTTGTGCAATTTCCGCACCGCTCTCGCGGCACAAAACGAGACCCTTGCCCACTGGCGCGACGCGCTCTCCGTCGTCGAAATCCAAACGCCGCTGCCCGCACTCGACCGCCTTTTCAACGGCTGGCTGCCCTGTCAGGTCCTCGCCTGCCGGCTTATGGGGCGCAGCTCCGTCTATCAGAGCGGCGGCGCCATTGGCTTCCGCGACCAGCTGCAGGACGCGGTCAATCTCCTCGCGCTCGACTCCGCCCTCGCAAAGTCTCAGCTGCTCGAAGCCTGCCGCCACCAGTACCTTGAGGGCGACGTCATGCACTGGTGGCACCCGCTCGAAAACCTCTCGCGCGGCGTGCGCACCCGCTGCTCGGACGATTTGCTCTGGCTGCCGTGGGCATTGTGCGAATATGCGGAAAAGACCGGTGACCTTTCCCTGTGCGCCGTGCCGGCCCCCTTTCTCCGCTCATCCCCGCTCGCGCCGGACGAGCATGATCGCTATGAGCCCGCCGTCCCGGCGGATGAGTCCGCCCCTGTGCTCGAGCATGCGCGCCGAGCGCTCGACACCGTTCTGACTCGCGGCGTTGGCGCGCACGGCCTGCTCCTTTTCGGTGGCGGCGACTGGAACGACGGCATGGACAAAGCCGGCGCGCAGGGCCGGGGCGAGAGCGTCTGGCTCAGCTGGTTTTTCTCCCACACCGCCCACCGCTTCGCGACCCTGCTGCGCCGTCTCGGCAGTGCGGACGACGACGCGCAGCGCTTCGACGATGCCGCAGCAAAGATCGGCACAGCCGCGAGCGCCGCCTGGGACGGCGGCTGGTATCTCCGCGGCTGGCACGACGACGGCAGTGCGCTCGGCAGCGCGCAAAACACCTACTGTCAAATCGATCTCATCTCCCAGAGCTTTGCCGTCCTAAGTCCCGAGGCGGACGCGGCCAAAACTAATGCGGCGCTCACCGCCGCCGTCTCCCGCCTCTATGACCCGGACCACCGCCTCATCCGCCTTTTCGACCCGCCCTTTGAAAACGCGCGCCCCTCGCCCGGCTATATTGAGAGCTACGGCCCCAGCTTCCGTGAAAACGGCGGCCAGTACACCCACGGCGCGGTCTGGCTCGTCATGGCGCTTTTAAAGCAAAATCGCCCGGACGAAGCCCTCCCGCTGCTCGAAGCCCTGCTGCCCTCAAACCGCGATCAGGCGCTCTACGCCGCCGAGCCCTACGTTCTCTCCGCCGACATCTGCGCGAACCCGGACTGCGCGGGCCGCGCAGGCTGGAGCTGGTACACCGGCTCCGCCGGCTGGCTCTGGCGCGTGGTGCTCGAGGACCTGCTCGGACTGCGTCTCGAAAACGGCGAGATCAGCTTCGCGCCGCGGCTGCCCTCTGGCTGGACCAGCGTTTCCGTCACGCTTCGCGGCAAAACAGGCAAAAATCGGGCCTTTACACTGCGTTCGGACGGCAGCTGGTCTGAACAAAGCGGGCCGCGCTCTTAAAATGCGGTCCTAAAGTGCGAATTCACAAAATAAACGTTTCCAAATCCGCAGCAACGGAGTATAATGAAATCTAAATTCATCTCGAAGAAGGAGGCCGCCCCCTTGAGAGCATCAACGGAACTCATCCTGCCGAACGTCGTTTTGACCTGTCTCACCACGGACAAGTTCAAAACCGGCTGTCTGAGCGTCAACCTTCTGACGCCGCTCGACCGCGAGACAGCTTCGCTCAACGCGCTCATTCCCGCGGTCCTCTGCCGCGGTACCGCAACGCTGCCGGACATGGCGGCGATCTCCGCAAAGCTCGACTCCCTCTACGGCGCGCGTATCCGCCCCCTCGTCCGCAAGAAGGGCGAGGTGCAGGCGATCGGCCTTTACGCCGACTTTGCGGACGAAGCCTTTCTCCCCGCCGGCACGAACATCCTCGAGGAAATGGTCGCCCTCGTCAGCGAAATGCTCCTCCTGCCCCGGACGCACGGCGGGCTTTTCCTCCGCGAATATGTCGAGTCCGAGCGTGAAAAGCTCCTCGAACAGATTCGCGGCCGCATCAACGAAAAGCGCTCCTACTCTGTCCGCCGTCTTTACGAACTCATGTGCTCTATGGAGGACTACGCCACGGACAAGCTCGGCAGCGAAACCGCGGCCGAGTCCATCACGCCGCACGAGCTGACGCGCCACTATCAGCAGCTCCTTGCGGACGCCCCCGTCGAAATCTTCTATTGCGGCAGCGTCGAACCTGCACGCGTCAAGGCCGCTTTCCTCACCGCCCTCGCGGCGCTTCCCCGTTCAGACGAGGAGCCCGACATCGGCACCGACATCCGCATGAACGCCCTCGAGGCCGAGCCCCGCTACTTTGAAGAGGAGCTGCAGGTCACTCAGGGCAAGCTCGCCATCGGCTTCCGCCTCGGCGAGTGCATGCTCGAGCCGGACACCGCCGCCATCAAAGTCTTCAACGCGCTCTACGGCGGCAGCGTCACCTCCAAGCTCTTCATGAACGTCCGCGAAAAGCTCTCGCTGTGTTATTTCGCCAGTTCGTGGGCAGATCTCCACAAAGGTATCCTCACAGTCTCCTCCGGCATCGAATTCGACAAATACGACGCCGCGCTCGCGGAGATTTTCGCCCAGCTTGAGGCCGTCAAAAATGGCGAGTTCACTGTCGAAGAGCTCGAGGCCGCGAAGCGCTCCGTCGCGGGCGACTACCGCATCGTGTCGGACAGCGCCTCCGCGCTCGAAAACTTCTACCTCGATCAGGCGCTGATCGGTCCGGACTGCGCGCCGGACGAGCTCGCCGCCCTCGCCGGGGAGGTCACGGCGGAGGACGTCTCCGCGATCGCCCGCGGCATCGAATGCGACGCGATCTATTTTCTACGAGGCCGGAAGGAGGACGAGTGATGGAAACGCTCCGCTACGACAAGATCGACGAGACCCTCGTCACCGAAACGCTCCTGAACGGTCTGCGCATCTGCGTGGTCCCGAAAAAGAATTTTTCCAAAACTTTCGCCATGTTCGCCACAAATTACGGCGGTGCAGACCGCCGCTTCCGGCTCGCAGACCAGTGGATCGACACCCCCGCCGGCGTCGCCCACTATCTCGAGCACAAAATGTTCGACATGCCAAACGGCAACGCCCTCGCGGTGCTCTCATCCCGCGGTGCGAATGTCAACGCCTTCACGAGCTCCGGCATGACTGCCTACCACTTCGAGAGCACGACGCAGTATGAGGACAATCTCAAAACCCTGCTCTCCTTTGTCTCGACACCTTACTTCACGCCCGAGAGCGTCCAGAAGGAGCGCGGCATCATCGGTCAGGAGATCAAAATGGTCGCGGACAGCCCCGGCTTCGTTCTCTACAACAACCTGCTCCGCTGCCTCTATGCAACAAACCCCGTCCGCGACTCCGTCGCCGGCACGGTCGAGAGCATCGCGGAGATCACGCCCGAGGTCCTCACGAGCTGCCACCGCGTCTTCTACAACCCCTCGAATATGACGCTCGCCGTCGTGGGAAACGCCGACCCGGCCGCCGTCATAGAAATGGCAGAGAGCATTCTCCCCGCCGCGCCGGGCGAGGTCCCGCAGCGGGACTACGGCGAAGCGGAAACGCCGCTCCCCCACCAGCCGTCCTCGGATGTGCAGATGGAGGTCTCGGCCCCGCAGTTTCTCCTCGGCGCGAAGCTCGCGCCCGCCGAAAAAGGCCGTGCGCGTCTGCGTCAGAGCCTCATCGGCGAACTCTCCCTGCAGTATCTTCTCGGCAGCTCTGCTCCGCTGTACAACCGCCTGTATGCAGACGGCCTGCTCAACGGCGATTTTGAATATGAGCTCGACTACACCGCCGGCGCCGCCATGCTGCTCGTCGGCGGCGAGTCCCGCGACGTTTCCGGTGTTGCGGACGCCTTCCGGG
>JAKOSQ010000080.1 GCA_029777215.1 Bacillota bacterium | reverse complement strand
GAAGAAGCTTGAGACGGTCTCGCTGCAGACCGGCAAGGTGAATGCAGTTGAAGAAATGACCGAGCAAGAATAATTAATTTGCCAATCTGGGTTGTTTGGTCTTTTCTTCTGAGCTCAGTTTGGCGATTTCAGTTGAGCCCGTATTGGCTGTTTCAACTGAACTCTAACAAGGCCTCCCGTCGGATTTCCTCAAGCGCGTCAAAAACCGCGTCCAGCTGTTGTCCGATCACCGCAAGCTCTTCCGCACCCACGCCGTTCTCCAGATCATATATGTCAAGCGGCTGTAATATCTCTTTGAGATAATTTGTGTAGTTCAACTGCTCATCTCCTCGAAATTGTCACCGTCCCCGCGACAGGAAGCTGGCTGTAGCTGATTGCAACGTCGGCCGCAGGCTTACTCAGCGTGCAGTTGGAAACGCCCTCGACACTGAAGATCAGGCTGCCGAGCTTTGCCGTCAGTACGCTCTTCCCGAGCAGCTTCCCGTTGAAATACTGCTCTACCGCGCTCTTGACGCGCGCCGCCACGGTGTCGAAGTCCTCGCCGTCGTCGACGCTGATTGCCGCCGCCACCGGCACCTCCACAGTCGTCGGCGCCAGAACCGAAACGTCGACGCAAATTTCTCTCTGTGCCTCCAGCTTTGTTTTGACAGCCTTGATTGTTGCCTCCGACGGCAGTCCCGAGGGCGACGCCACCACGACGTCCACGGTCCCGACCCCCCGCGCCCTCGGCTGAACGCTCACCGCGCCCACGCCCTCGGTGTCGAGCGCCGCGGCCTCGTAATAGGCGCGGTTCGAGCCGTTCGGCAGGCTCGCGAAGCTCTCGAGCACGCGCTGTCGCAGCGCCTCGTCGCTCTCAATATCGCTGCCGCCCGTGAAGGCGTTCGCGTTCGTGCACTTCGCCACGCCTACCGGCGCGAGCGAAAAGAAGCAGACGCTCCCCGCCGGCACGTTGCCGGCGCTGCCCGCCGCTCTCGCCTCGGCCTTCACCTCGCAGGAGTGCGCTCCGGCGGCAATGCTGCCCGCCTCCGTCGTCTCAAATTCAAGTCCCGCCGCGTTGAGGCAGACCGTCCCCAGCGGCACGCTGACCGCGTCGCTCCGCACCGCGTCGAGCGAAAAGCGGATGCTGCCCGCCGCCTTCACCGCCGCCGCCCGTTCCAGACCGCGCGCGGCCGCGTGCAGCTCCAGCGTCTCGCCGCTCGCCGTCTGCGGAAAGCTCTGGCAGCGCGTCCAGTCCACCTGCGCCCAGAGCGTCGAGAGCTCCGCCGCCACGGCGTGCAGCCGCAGCGACATCTCTCCGTCGCTGCTGAGCACCGCCCCGCTGCGCCGCTCAAGCTCGTTTTTCATTTCCTCATAAATTTCTTCCGTCTCTTTCAATCTCTCTCACCTCAAATTCCGGCCGTAAGGTCCAGCGTCCCGCCCGCGTAGGAGAGTGTCAGCTTCAGCGCCGCGTCTCCGTCCGCGCCCTCGACGAGCTCGAGCGTCTCAAGCGTCAGCGCCGTCTCGTCGCTGAGCGCCTCCAGCACGAACTGCCGTGCCGCCGTCTCCCGCTCCGCGCGGGGCACGCGCCCGAGCTGCCAAAGCCTGCTGCCGTACTCCGGCAGGGGCAAAAACGCCCCTCGGTGAACCTGCAGCCGCAGCGCCGCCCGCTGTGCAAGCTCTGCCGCGCCGTCAAGCTCCTCAGGCGCTCTCCCCTCGCCGAGCACATATTTCCCATCCGTCAGCTTCAGTTCCATTCTCACGCCCCCGTCGCCGCACTTGCCGGCGGCACATAGGCCTGTCCGTTGATGAGCAGCGTTCCGTTGATTTTTACGGTTCCGGTCAGCGAAATATCTCCCGAAAGGATAATTTCTCCCGAGTTCTTGATTTTCACGCTGCCTTCTCCGTTTGTCAGCAGGACCTCGCCGTTTTCGCAGCCATCCGTTACTGTCCCGCCGACGCGCCCGAGGGCGACGCAGTCCCCGTCCCCCGTGCGAACAACGAGCAGCTCGTCGCCGGTCCGCGGCAAACGCAGTGCGCCGCCGTGCAGCAGCTCGGTGCTGCGCAGCTCGCCCTCACACAGAACGGACGGCCTCGCCCCGCCGATCGTCACGACCCCGACCATGCACTCGCCCCGGTCGGGGTCCCTTGCAGCAGTCCTCTCAGAGAGCCACATAATCATTCCCCTCTCGTCTTCAAAATGATTTCCGTCCCGGCGCGCTCGCCATCGGCAAAGCAGCTCGAGCGCGCGACGTCATAGGTCCCCGCCGCGCCGGTGGGCGCGTCCGCAAGCGTCACCACATCCCCGGGAAACGCCGCGAACAGCGCCGGCACCGTCAGCGTGATCGAAAATCGGTCCTCCTCCGAGCGCGCGATCTGGTATTCGCCGGTCGCGCGCATCGCGTTGTTGAGCGTCCTGCGCGGAACGTTGACCACCCGCCTGCAAACGCCGCCCTGCCGCTTGAACGCTTCGTTCACAACGGTCGCCGAGGTCCCCGCCGCCTTGTTTTTGACGACAGCCTCCGAAATGACCCCGTAGCGGCGGCTCTTGAGCGTCTGCGCCGTCACGGCGGTCTTCGCGTCGATGACGCGCTTTTTG
>JAKOSQ010000079.1 GCA_029777215.1 Bacillota bacterium | reverse complement strand
GTAGAGCGCAGGCATTTCCGACGCCATTTTCGCGGTGATCACGATATGTAAAATCCGCTCCGTCGAGCTGTCGTCCACATCGTCGTTCGGGTCGCTGTCGCCGTGCTCGATCACCTCTACATAGCTGTCGATCACGGTCATGTCCCAGAACACGGCCTTGAGCTTTTCAACGCGATCACGGTCTATCGTCACCACGTCGGCGGCCTCTGAGCCGTCCGCGCCCGCCACCTTGGAGGCAAAGACGGCCAGCACCTCCGGCCAGTCGGCGGGAGCGCCGTCGACAACTACGTTATCGTAGGCTCCACCCTCCTGCAGGTCCTCCAGCCGCGCGTTGAAGTCGCCGTTCACCTCCGCCACTGCCGCCGAGACCGGCACCGCGTCCGGCGGCGTGTGTTCCCCGGAAAAGAAGATGCCGAAGGGCGACGCCGCAGTCGCAGCGATCAGCCCGACGAGGAGTACGACCACCAGCAGCGCCACGATGCCGCCGGCAGAGGCAAGCGATTTCGCGGCAGCGACAATGGCGCGGGCCGCGGCTTTTGCCACATGGGCGGCAGACCGGGAAGTCTCCTGCGCCGCCTTTTTCGCCTTGACAGCAGCCTGATGGACCATCTGACGCTGCAGCTTCTTCTCCGCATCCAGCTTTGCTTTATTTGCTGCCGCCGCAACAGGTGTCGCCATGCTCGTAAAGGGATTTCAGGAGATCGCAGAGCGTTTGCGCATTGCCGGCTGAGTCTTCGGACAGCGCGAGGTATTGCTCACAGAACGGTGAGGCGAACATTCCGGAGATAATGCTTGCCGCGCCCCCGTGTCCCCACGTCTCTTCAAGGTCCGTTTTCCGGTCTTCGTTTTCTTCCATAATCATGTGTCCTCCTTCATGATATTTCTTTATTGCAGCTTATATTTTGTTATTTTTCTATACACAGTATTCGCGCATTTTTCATGCATCCATAGGTTTTTGATGGTTTATGCTCGTCTCAGCTTTCCTGTTAAATACCTCCATTTTCCTGCATTTGCTCAAAAAGCATTCCTGCATTTCCTGCATTTCTTAAAAGCCGCATTTTCATGGCAGCATTCCGGGTATGAAAAAAGCCCTTGAAAACTTAGCGTTTTCAAGGGCTCTGGCGGAGGGTGTGGGATTCGAACCCACGGCGCCCTTACGGGCGTACCTGATTTCGAGTCAGGGCCGTTATGACCACTTCGATAACCCTCCATATGGTGCGGAGAAAAGTGCGGCTGAAAACCAGCCGTCCTTAAAGATACAACATTTTGCCCATCTTGTCAACCACTAATCGCCACGGAGTCGAGGCCGAGCGCGCCGCGCAGCGCCGGCAGCTCCGCGCGGATGACCGACGCGATCAGCTTGTGTCCCCTGTCGTTCGGGTGAATGCCGTCCTCACACAGCAGCTCGCTGTAGTCCCGACGCTGCAGGAAGGGCGAACGGATGTCGATCAGCGGCACGCTCTGCCGCACCGCAATGTCCGCAACGCTCACACTGTAGCTCTCGTGATAGCGGTAGATGTAGCTGTCCGAGCCACCGAGCCACGCGAGGATCTTTTCCGCGTCGAGGCCACGGCTGACCCAGTTGAAATACTTTTTCGAGTCGAGCGGCGGCAAATTGAGCAAAACCACCTTTTTTCCCCGGGCGCGAAGCTCCGAGACGATCTGCTCGTAGGTCTCCGTGAAGGTGGACACGTCCGTTTTCGGGGCGTGCGTCGCCTCCGGCTGCGCTGCGATCTCGTCCCACGCAAAGTCGCTGTCATTGCCGCCGTACTCCAGCACCACAACGTCCGCCGCCTCAACGGCTTTCGCATGGCGTCTGACAAGGCTCTGCCCTTTCGCGATCGTGCTGCCGAAGAGCGCGTAGCTCGTGACATCCCAGTCCGTGTGCTCCTCCGACAGCAGCTTTACAAAGGAACGCTCCGTCGTCGTGTAGTGTTCGGGCGTGTTGTCCGTGACAACGCCCTTGGAGATCGAGTCCCCAAACAGGCAAAGATCGAGCATAAGCGTGAGATTCCCCTTTCGCTTGGTCTGTGGTTATTAAAATTATATTACCTTATTATCAACATGTCAACTGAATGTATAAAAGACTTGAAATAATGCGCGATACGGGATATAATAAAATACAATATGAACAGAGGTGTACAGATTTATGAGCGATACCGAATTGCTGCGCGGACTTGCCGACGAGCTCAAATGCCCGGAATACAATTCTTTCCCCGATATCGAGCTCTATATGGATCAGGTTCTGGACTTTCTGCTCCGCAGCCGGACGAGCCTCCGGGACGACGAACGGCTCAGCTCCGCCATGGTCAACAACTACATCAAGGCGGACATTCTCCCCCGCGCACGCGGCAAAAAATATTCGCGAGAGCATCTCGTGCATCTTGTTGTCATCCTGCGGCTCAAGCAGGTGCTCTCCGTGCGGGACACGGGCGCGCTCATCAAGGCCGCCAAGGAGAACAAGAGCGACGAGGCCTTCTACGAGAGCTTCCGCAAAACGCTCGACGACTGCGCCGCCGAGATCGTCGACAAAGCGCTGTCCGAAAACGGCGACTCCGCGGACGCCGCGATGCACCTCGCGGTGGAGAGTTATCTCTGCAAGGTGGCCTGCGAGCGGCTGATCGATCAGATTGGCGCGCGGGAAGATGAAAAGCGGGAACGCCGCCGCGCTGAAAAAGCCGAGAAGCCCGAACACAGCGATAAAACAGAAGAATAAAAAAATGAACGCCGCAGATTTTCTTCTGCGGCGTTCATACGTTGCTCTGTTCTTCCATATTCAAGGGTTCACACCTTCTTTAACTCGATTTATCGCAAGACTAAATGGGTTGTTCAATGGAAAATCTGTGTACCACGTCGGCACAGCTGAAAGGCAATCTAAAAAAGAAAAACGCTCTGTCTGCCCTTTGGCTACAGAACGCATCATCCCATGATTCACTTTTCAGCTTTCGCGCCTGCGGGTCTTGATTCGCTTCCGTTTATCGGTCGCTCGGGATCGTAACGGTGCTGCCGTAGATCATGTCGTCCACGTCACTGTTGTAGAACTTTACGTACATTAAATCAACTCCTTTCCTTTCATCTGTAGACATAATAACACGGCTGGGCCGCTTTGTCAATGAATAATGTACAAATATAGTGTTAAGTTTTTGTTAAGAGCGCCTAAAATCGAACTCAAAAAGTCCTTCCACGAAAAGAAAAACCACAAGAACTGCCGTCTCCGCGCGCTGCGGTGCGGCAGTTCTTGTGGTTGTGGCGGGCCGGGGAAAACGGCCCGGGTTTTTATTTTTTTGTCCCCCCCGCGAGGTGACGGCCGGCGGGCTTTGTCCGGCGTTCGGCGCGCGCCTCGGCGTGCGAATGGAGCTGTCCGAAGCCGATCGTGAGCGTCCGCATGAAGGGATAGGCAAGGAAGGCGAACACGACGAGGATGAGGACGGAGGAGGCGCTGAGATCGACAAGGCCGAAGGTGCCGCGCAGGGCGGTGATGCAAAAGAGGAAGGTCGCGGAGACGGAGACCATCAGAATCTTGCGCAGCTTATTGTAGGGCAGACAGGTGAAATGTAGCACGGCGAGGCCGACGATGCCGAGGAGGATCGCGCAGATCGTGGACATCTCGGAGGTCGGGATTTTGAAGGCCTTGTAGAACAAAATGACGCCGATGACGAGGACGATGTCGGCAATGGCGCCGGGCAGGGCCTCGAAGAGGACGTTTTTGAGGAACTTGCCCCGGACGCGCTCCTCGTTCGGCTCGAGCGCCAGAACGAAGGACGGCACACCGATGCAGATGTTCGACACCAGCGTCAGCTGGGCCGGCGTGAGCGGATATGGCAGAATAAAGATCAGCGTGATGATCGCAAGGACAAAGGAGAAAATGTTCTTTACGATGTACAGCGCCGCGGAGCGCTGGATGTTGTTGATGACCTGGCGACCTTCCGTCACGACGGAGGGCATCGCCGAGAAGTCGGAGTTCATCAAAACAACGTGGGAGACCTGGCAGGCGACGTCGCTGCCGGAGGCCATCGCGACGCCGCAGTCGGCTTCCTTGAGCGCGAGCACGTCGTTTACGCCGTCGCCGGTCATGGCGACCGTGTGCCCCTGTTTTTTGAGCGCAAGGACGAGCCGCCGCTTCATCTCCGGCGTCACGCGGCCGAATACGACGCATTCGCGCGCCGCCTTTTCGACCTGCTCGTCGGTCTCGAGCGTGCGGGCGTCCACCGCCCGGTCCGCGTCCGGGATCCCCGCGCGGCGGGCGCCCTCGGAAACCGTGAGCGGGTTGTCGCCGGAGATCACGCGCACGGAAACGCCCTCGCGCGCAAACCCCGCGAACGTATCCGGCGCCTCGGCGCGGATCTTGTTGGAGAGCACTATGAGCGAGATGGGCAGGCGCTCGGCGGTGAGCGCTTCATCGGTGAGCTGCCCGTCGTAGAGTGCAAGGAGCAGCACGCGGCAGCCCT
>JAKOSQ010000078.1 GCA_029777215.1 Bacillota bacterium | reverse complement strand
GTGGCCCTCCGGGAAAAGCGAGCAGTTTTCGTGCGAGTAGACGACCGGGCTGCCGGTCTCCTCCGCGGCGGGCACGGACACAAAAACGTCCTTTGTCCCGGCGTCCGCGGGCGCGCTTTCAAAGACGCCGTCCGGCTCCGGCGCAGGCTTTTTCACGCTCTCGCTGACGGGCACGGCCGTCTCCGGCTCGGCGGAGAGCTTCGGCACCCATCTGTGGCCCGTGACGGCCTCGTATTCGCCGTCGAGCGCGGCAAAGCGCTCGTACATCGCGCGCATGAGCTCAAAGGCGAGCTTCGGCTCCTCAGCGGCAAAGGTCGGCATACTGAACTTGCTCAGCGGAACGACGGTCACGTCCGTCAGCGCGACGGTGTTGAGGTGCACCTGTTCCGTTGAGAAGACGAGAAATTCGTTGAAAAAGTCTCCCGGCCCGACCACGGAAACCATGCGCCGGTTGAGACTGTTGAGGACGGCGACCTTCCCCGAAACGAGGATGTACATGTCGTTGCCGACGCCGTCCTTGCAGAACATCGTTCCGGTCTTATAGCTGCGGACCCGCGATGCGTCCTTGAGCATTTCTATATCTATCATTGGCGTCTGCCCCCCTCTGGCCCCATAAGTTCTTTTATTGAACTACTTTACCATACCGGCGCAAATTGTGCAACCGGGCGGAAAAAAATTCATGCTTTGTTCAGGGCGCGGGACTCTACGGAGCGTAGCTTGCCTTTTCCGGCGCGGCGGGGTATGCTAACGGCAGCAAACGCGAAGGAGAAAATAATGACGAATTATGTGACGGGCGCAGCCATCCGCGCCCTGCGCGAAAAGCGCAACTATACGCAGAAGGAGCTGGCGGAAAAGCTCTCCGTGAGCGACAAGGCGGTTTCAAAATGGGAGACGGGCCGGGGCCTGCCGGACATCACGCTGCTCGAGCCGCTCGCGGCGACGCTGGGCGTTTCCGTGGCGGAGCTGCTCTCGGGCGAGTGCGTCGTCAACCGCAACCGTTCGGCAAACCTGCTGCGCGGGAGCTTTTATGTCTGTCCGGTGTGCGGAAACGTCCTCTGGGCGGCGGGACAGGGCAGCTACTCCTGCTGCGGCGTGACGCTTCCTCCGCTCGAGGCGGAAGCGCCGGATGCAGAGCACGAGATCAAGGTCGAGATGGTCGACTGCGAGCACTATATCCGCGTCGATCACCCGATGGAGCGGACACACCACATCAGCTTTCTTGCCCACGTCACGACCGACCGGGTCGAGATTGTGAAGCTCTATCCCGAGATGGGGGCGGAAACGCGGTTTCGGTCCTCCGGACCGGGGCGGTTTTATGCTTACTGCAATCGGCATGGACTTTTTGAAGTCAAAGTAAAATAGCGGGGGCGGCAGCCCCCGCTGCCCGTTTCGCACCCGACAGGGCGCGGAGAATTGTGGAGACGAAGTCTCTGCTCCTTAATAACAGCCGCCCGTTTCGACGAAAGCGTTCGAAGCGGGCGGCTGCGGGACTGCGGGGATGTTCAGTTCTCCATCTGTTTGCCGAGAAAGGCCGCGACGGCGGCGGCGATCTTTTCCTGCACCTCGGTCGCGGCGGGGGCGCCGGCCTTGGCGACAAAGGCGACGCAGCCGAGCACGTCGCCCTCGGAGAGCACCGGCGCGAGCGCAACGACGCAGGGGGCGTCGGCGTCGTCGGTCAGCGGAAGCTCGGTCCCGTCGGGCGAGGAATAGGGCCGGCGGCCCTCCATGAGCTCGGTGACAGCGTCGCTGACGGGGCGCTCGAGCACTTCCTTTTTGGGCACGCCCGCGCAGGCGAGCACGCTGTCGCGGTCGCAGACGGCGCAGGCGCAGTCGCCGGCCTTCCAAAGCGCCTCGCAGATGGTGGCGGCAAACTCCGAAATTTCGCCGACCGGGGAATACTTTTTAAAAATGACCTCGCCGTCCTTCTCCGTGTAAATCTCCAGCGGGTCGCCGTTATTGATGATATTGACAGAATAATTTTTGCCAGGATGATGGACAGATTCCTGAATTATCTCGATTTTCAGGCTGTTTTCCCCGCAATCGCCGCCTTCGGCGGCGAGCGTACCGCTTTTGAGGATGGCGTCGACGTCCGGCTTGAGCCGGATCTCGACACGGTCCTCATAGACTTTGATCTCGTCGATGATGAGCTCAAGGTCGTTGCGCTCGAGCTTCGGCTTGCGGAGAATGTCGTCGAAGACCTCCATGGCCGTCCTGGCGACGCGGTTGACCTCGATGATCGTGCTGCGCCGCTCCGCCGTCAGGGCGATCTGGTTTCGCAGGCCATCCATGCGGCGGACGAGGTCGCCCTCGAGCTCGTCGTAGGTTTCCTGCAGCGTCGTCTCCTGCTCCGGGTGCTTCATAATGTCGCGGATGCGCTGGCGCTTCGTGGCCTTGAGCTCCTCCTGCAGCCCGGCGAGAACGTCGGAGAGATTTTCCGCCGCCTGCTCCGTTTCGCCGATGTCCGCGTCCTCGCGGGCGAGGTCGGCATTCAGCCGCACGAGCATGTCGGCGGATCTCTCCTTCAGCCTGCGGACGTACTCCTTTACGGCCTCGTCGAGCCGGTCCGCGCGGATGTGGTGGCTGGTGCAGGCCTTGCGGCCGCGTCGGTGGTACGCGCCGCAGCGGTAGGCGTCCTTCATGTCCGGACGACTCAGGGAAAACATCGGACTGCCGCAGTCGCCGCAGACGAGCAGGCCGGAATAGGTGTTGTCGTTGATCTTGACGCCGCGGTAGCAGCTCGTCGTGCGCTTTTCGCGCAGAGCCCTCGTCGTGGCGAAGGTGCGGTAGTCGATGATCGGCTGGTGGTGGTTCTCGAACACGAGGTGATCGGCTTCGTCACGCTTCAGCTCCGCGCCGTTGATTTTTTTGCGGGTGTACTTGCCCTGCCGCAGCGTGCCGATATAGAAGTCGTTGTCGAGAATGCCCTGCACGGTCACGATGGCCCAGACGGGCTTTACCTGCCGCCTGCAGTCGACGCCTTCCTTTTCTTTGCGCTCGCGCTCGGCCATGCGCGGCGTGGGGATGCCCTCGTCGGTGAGGTAGTTTGCGATCTTTTTGTAGCCCCAGCCGTCGTTGTAGAGGGCGAAAATTTTGCGAACAATGTCCGCCTCGGTCGGGACGGTCTCAAATTGCTGCGCCTTGTTAATGATGTAGCCGTAAGGTGCGGCGCAGATCCACTTGCCGTCCGTCTGCCGCCGGCGGATGACGGAGCGCACCTTTTTGCTGGTGTCCGTGACCGGCATTTCGTTGATGAGAAACTGAAATTGAATTTTCAGCCAGTCGTCGTCATTGGGGAAGTCGATGCCGTCGCCGATGGAGATGATGCGCACGCCTGCGTCGCGCAGGTCCTCGAGCTCGACGAGACCGCGCGAGTTGCGGCGCGAAAAGCGCGAGAAGTCCTTGACGACGAGCATGTCGTAGCGGTGCTCGACGAGTCCCCGGCGCATGAACTGATAGCCCTCGCGCTGCTCAAAGGTGTAGCGAGCTACGGCGTCTATTGCAGCACCTGCTCTGTTTCCGACAGCGCACAGCTCACAGCCGTGGGCGGCAGAGCCCAGGGCAGCTACGGCATTTTCTCAAATAGCAACGACATTGAGACCAGCGGCTCCGGCCTGCTGGTTGCCGAGAGCCAGGGCACCGGCAATGCCGTTTCGTGCAG
>JAKOSQ010000077.1 GCA_029777215.1 Bacillota bacterium | reverse complement strand
GACGTTGTTTTCAAACCTCGCGTCGATGAAGGGCTTAATGTCCGCCGCCGTGCCCCAGCGGGCGGAGCCGTACTCCTCGTTTTTTCGGAACTTTTTGGCGTCCCGGCTCTTTACCCAGACCGCCAGACGGATGAGCACGGCGGCGAGCGCACCGACGCAGAGGTCGGCGGGGTGAAAGCTCGGCCCCGGCAGCGCGAGCGCGGCCGAAAGGCCCTCCATGATGTGCAGGGCTTTGCCGGAAAAGTCTGTGCCGGGCGTGAGCCGCGCCGCCTGTCCGAGCTTCGTCGAGAGAAGCGCGAGCAGAATGTAGGGCGCGGCGGGCAGAAGGTATCTGCGGAGTTTATCGTTCAAATGATCATCTCCTTATGATACGAATAAAACCGCCGGAAGCAGGCGGTTTCGGTGGAATTGAGCGGGGATTTCTGCTATACTCGTTTCATCAGAGCATTGGGAGGCCGTCATGGAAACAGCGACACGCGAGAGCATCTTAAAATACGTAGCCGAACGCTTCGGCACGGACCCGGAGTATCCGTGGGCGAAGTTTCCGCGCGGGGCCGTGCTGCGCCGCAGCGACAACCGCAAGTGGTACGGACTCGTGATCGACGTGCGCCGCGACCGTCTCGGCCTGACGGGCGAGGAACTCGTCGACGTTCTCGACTTCAAGTGCGACCCGCGCATGCTCGGCTCGGTCCGCGCGCAGGCGGGCTTTCTGCCGGCGTATCACATGAACAAGGACAAGTGGGTCTCCGTCCTGCTCGACGGCAGCGTGCCGCTCGACGCGGTGACGCCCCTGCTGGAACTGAGCTACGACCTCGCGGGCGCGGCCGGGGCCAAACGCCGGACGCGCGGCGGTGAACCGGAATAAATAAAAACGGCCGCCGTCGGGCTGCCGTTTTTACAGCGTGAGGTCGCGGTCCTTCGCGCGGGCGGGGGCGCTGCGGGCGGGGGCGGTAAGTTTTTTGAGCTGTGCAAGCAGCGACGGCTTTTCCGTGTGCCGGAGCGTTTTGGCGGTGTACTCCGTGAACGCCGCCGTGAGCGCGTCGTTGTCGCGGGCCTTGAAAAAGACGAGGTACTTCGGCGGCGAGACGCTGCGGTCCTTTTTGAGCGCGAAATCGACGCCGTATTTACGCGCCGTGCGCTCGAAGGACTTGATATTCTGGTCCGTGATCTCGACGCTGGAAACGCCCTGATTTTGTCCGACGAGTTGCCGGACGCTCTGTTTGCCGCGGACCCGGACGGGACCGCCGAGCTTTTTCTCGCGGCTTTTCTGCTTTTGACTGGCGAGGTACTTTTCCATCGCCTCCTTCAGCACGCGCGCCGTGAGCTTCGCGGTGTTGATCGCGAGAGTGATGGAGCGGTTTTCGATTTCTTCCTGCACGGGGATTACTCCTTTCTGTGGTGTGTATCCGGGCATAAAACAGCGCCGGCCAACCGGCCGGCGCGTGGATAAATGAGAGCAAATTTCACTTCCCACATAAGTCCATTTCCTTGTGAGAAAAATTGTTCACCTTTTCTTGATTTTCTTGTAAAATGATTGAAGTTGAACGCGGGCACGTCGGCCCGACAAACGGGAATTTGAAGAGAAGAGGCAGTTTGCATGAAAGCACTCATAATTGGTGCAGCGGGACATATTGGAACGTATCTGATTCCCATGCTGGTGAACGCCGGCTATGATACGGTCGCCATCACGAGGACAATGACGCCGCCCTATGAAGATGCCCCGGCCTGGCACACAGTAAAACGCGAGTTGCTGGACAGAGAGAACACGCCTGATTTCATCCATAAGCTGAGAGCGATGGAACCGGACGTCATCGTCGATCTCGTAAATTTCGATGTCAAAGAGACAAAAAAATCGTGGAGGGATTTAAGGGCAGCAAGCTGTCCCACTATTTGTACTGCTCTTCCTGTTGGGCTCACGGAATGGCGGAGACGCTTCCGTTTGACCCGGACGATCTGTGCAAGGAACCTCTGGACGATTACGGGAAGGACAAGTTTGCGAGCGAGATGTACCTGAAGGAGCAGTATCGGCAGAACAGATTTCCGGCGACGATCATCATGCCGGGGCAGATCTCCGGACCGGGCTGGACGATCATCAATCCGTAGGGAAACACTTCAATGAGAGTGTTTCAAGACATCGCGGACGGAAAAGAAATCGCGCTTCCGAATTTCGGACAGGAAATCATCCACCATGTCCACGGCTATGACGTCGCGCAGGTGTTTTTCAAGGCGATCACGCACAGAAATCAGGCGCTCGGAGAAGCCTTCGACGCGGAGGCGGCGACGCACATTACCCTTTACGGCTTCGCGAAGCATCTGTATGAATACTATTGAAATCTGTTTGGAATCACAGG
>JAKOSQ010000010.1 GCA_029777215.1 Bacillota bacterium | reverse complement strand
TGTGGAGATAGCTGAGCTTGCTCTGGTCGGGGTCAGACTCCGTCAGAACCGTGTGGATATCGGCAATGAGTTTTCCGAGCCCCATCGGCTCCTGAAAGAGATTTTTCCCCGTGCACCAGACGTCCCCGCTTTTGACGGCCTTGAAATCCGCAAGCAGCGGGCTTTTCTGCAAAAGCTGGTCAATGGTCTGCAGCTCGCCGTCGATGGCGCTGTTGTAGATGAGAACGTCCGCGTCCTTCGCGCCCTTGTAAAACGCTTCCATCTGCATGTTGACGGTGGACAGCGCGCTGCCGTCGCTGGCGAGGTCGGAGAAGACGTACTTCCCGCCCGCCATTTCGATCATCTCCGCGATATAGTCGCCGGACTTGTGGACATTGACGCTGCCTGAACTCGTGATGTAGAAAAACGCGACGGTCTTGCCCGTGCTTTGCTGGCCGAGCACGCCGGAGAGCGCGTCGACTTCTTTTTGAAAGAGGTCTTGCGCCTGCGTCTCCTTGCTGAGCAAAACGCCGTAGAGCTTGAGCCATTCCATGCGTCCGAGGGGGTCGCTCTCGTAGCTCGAGCGCTCCACCAGCACCGGGACGCCGAGGTGCTCAAGCTGCTCCTTGACCTCCGGGGTGTGGTTGATCATCGTCGACTCGATCGCGAGATCGCACTTTTCTGAGTAGATGAGCTCGTAGTCCGGCGTGCTGTACTTGCCGGCATAGACCATGCTGCCGTTCTGCATGGCCTGCTTCGCCGCGTCGATGTACCAGCCGTCCGCCTGTACGCTGGAGAGACGAATGTTCCCAACGCCGTCGAGCGCGCGGAAAAGGTCCATCGCCGAGGTCGCCGCAAGGTAGATGTGGTCGAGCGGCTGCTTTAATACGACGACGCCGCTCTCGAGCCCGGTCGGCACGCCCCTGCCCTCCGGGACGACGAGGTATTTTCCGCTGTTTGTGATGTCGATGAGTCGGTAGCCGTCCGTGTAATTCGTAACAGAAAACTGCGTTGCATACTGCAGCGGCAGCGTGCCCTCGGCCTTGAGGGACGACCACGCCGGGCCGTCCGCCGTTTCCCCCGCCGAAGTCTTCTTCGGCTGACAGGCCGGGAGGCCCAGCGACAGAAGCAGTGCAAGGGCGCAGAGGATCGGGGTGAGCTTGCTTTTTTTCATGCGCCGGCCCCTTCGGCGGCCTTGATTGAGGCCGCGTCAAACTGTAACGTGTAGTCGATCTCGTGCGGCGTACTCATGGCGACCGTGTCCGCCGTGACGGGCAGAGCGCTGTCGAAAGCGCTGACGGGAATCTCAAACGCTGCATTGCCGTCCGTGTTGACCGGGGTGTATTTTGTGCCGTCGACCTTCATGTAGTCATAGGTCGAGCTGCTCCAGACGATCGTTGCGACGGCCTTGCCGCCTGCGATCGTGAGCTTGGCGGGCGAGGCGACGCTTGCGCGGCCCGAGCCGCCCGAGAGCGTCACGTCGACCGTGTAGGCTCCGTCCGCAAGGCCGAGGTCCGCCGCCGTTTTGCCCGCCGCCGACGGGGCGGCGGACGGGGCAATGGACGGGGCGGTGGACGGGGCGGGACTTTCCGTTTTTGCCGCGCCGCAGCCGGTTAGGAGCAGTGCCAGCAGCAGGACCGCAAGACCGATCGTTTTTTTCTTCATAGCTTGCCCTCCTGCGTCCCAAAAGCGTTTCCGGGACGCGAACACTCTTTAGCCTTCAGCCGGTGTCGGATTGGAGACCGAAACCTTGTGATCGTACCAGGTCCCTTTTGTGCCGAGCAGCGCAACATCGTACTCCTTGCCGATGGCGGGTACAGGGATGTCAAAGCCGAAAACCTGCTCGGTGGTTCCGTCGCTGTAGGTCACGGTGTCGGTCGTCGGCTCGAGGAGCGTTGCTCCATCCTTCTGCGCGTCCGCCGCCGTGCCGACGAAAAGCTTGACGATGTTCTCCGAGGCGAGCGAGACGTGGATGGTCATTTTGCCGTCCTTGACGGTCAGAACGCCCTTGCCATTTTTCGCTTCGTTGACGTGGAACATCTTGCTGTCCGTGGTGAAGTCCGCGCTGTAGACGCCGTCTGCGAGGGTCGCGGCGGATGCGCTCTGCGGCGCGGTCGTGACGCTCTCGGAAGTCGCAGCACTCGCGCTCGCCGGGGCGGAGGTCTCCGTCTTCGCCGCGCCGCAGCCGGCGGTCAGCATAAGCGCTGTCAGAACCAGCGCAAGAACAATGTTTTTCTTTTTCATTTTTAATTTCCTCCTCATGTCTGGTCGAAGCGGCTGTTTTGCAGTTCGCTGCCGCCGCTTCGCCGGGTATCTCCGGCACGGTGCTCCCGCGTGAAAGCGCCGTGTCAAAACACTGTTTTCGAACGCCGCTCAGCCGATCACGGCTTTGGTGTGGGCAACGTACATGGCCTGAATTTCGGGGATTTCGCCGAGGCCCGTGATCTGGGTGTCGATCTTGTCGAAGCTGCCGGCGGCGGTGAACTGGCTCTTCCACGAACCCGCGTCGTCACCCGCCATGTCGTTGTTGGCGTGGTCGCCCGCGACGACCATCAGCGGACGCAAAACGACCTTTTTGTAGCCGGCGGCCTTGACCTTTTCGATCACAGCCTCACAGGCCGTGTCGGCGGGCTTGCCCTCAACGGTGCCGACAAAGACGTTCTTGTAGCCAAGGGTCTCCATCTGGGTTTGCATCTGGTCATAGGTCACAGCGGCGGAATGCGAGGTGCCGTGGCCCATGAAGACGAAGGCCGTGCCGTCCTTCGCGGCGGCGTCGAGGCTGTCATAGCCGGCGGTCTTGACGGCCTCGGCGGTGATTGCCTTGGCAACGGTCTCCTTGTCGGCATTGACAATCGTCGCGTCCGCGCCGACCTCGCCGAGCAGCGGCTCCGCGACCTTCACGGAGCTGAATTTGTCCTTGTATTTTTCGACCGCCGCCACGAGCTCGTCATACTCCGCGCCGTGCATGAGGTGCGTTGGCTGAACGACGAGGTTTTTGACGCCGTTTTTGACCGCGCGGTCGAGCGCCTGATCCATGTTGTCGATCTTCTCGCCGTCGCGGGCCTGAATGTGGTTAATGATGATCTGGGCGGTAAAGGCACGGCGGACCGACCAGTCGGGACAGGCGGTCTGCAGAGCCTTTTCAATGCCGCCGACGTCCGCGACGCGGCTGTCGTTGAACGAGGTGCCGAAGCTCACGACCAGCAGCTCGTTTTCGCCGATCTTGTCTGCGTTGAGAGGGTCGTCCTTGGACGCGTCACCGGTGTTCTGGCCGAAATAGTCGGGGTCGGCGTGCTCGCCGGAGACGAGGGCTTTCTGGGCGTCGGTAAGCTTATCCCACGCGGCCTTGGCGTCCGCACACTGGGCGTCCGTGTTGTCAGTGCGCTCCTGCACATAGATCGCGTCGATCTTCGCCGCAACGGCGTCCGCCGCCGCCTTATCGGATGTCGCGCTGTCCGTTCCCGCGCTCGGGGACGCGCTCGCGCTTTCTGTTTTGCCGCCGCAGCCGGCGAGCGTCAGTGCGAGCACCGACGCCGTGAGCAGCAGCGCAATCTGGTTGCGTTTCATTTTCACAGGTATTCCTCCCTTTGCCTGGAGGCGGAGTCTCGCCGCCTCCCCGATGTATGATAAATTTACACCAGCGAATGCAAGGGTACGGTAAAGAAAATCCTTTTACCTTGCGGCAAAAGGATTGTTTTTTCAGAATGCCCGGAAACGGGCTTCGGTACAAATCAATCCCTCGTGATCTGGAAATTTCTTTCCCGTACCAGCAGACGGCAGGTTTCCTGGCTTGCAGTTTTTTGAACGCCGTTGCCTTCCCGATTGATCAGTGGCCGCGCTTTTCGCGCAAAACGACATATTGCTGCATACAGTGACGAGATCGCACAGGCCTTGCACCTGTTTCCCTTTTACCCGCTATCGCTCCAATGGGAGCAGCAGCGGCACCGGCTGCTATTATATTCAATTTTATTCAATGTTAACACACGGAACCTGGAACATCAAGCTTTGCTTATCAATTTTGTACAATTTAAGAAAAATTCTTCAGATCAGCAAAAACGCGATGTAGCGGACCGTCCCCGCCGCGAACGCATACTCGACGCCCGCGCTCTCGCAGATGCGCTCGACGTCCAGCCCGTAGGCCGAAACAGAGCCGCGCAGGATCTCGGGCTTTTGACAGGGTGCGGACGGATAGCTGCACTTCTCGCAGAATTCACAGCTCCCGGTCGAGAGAAACCAGACCTTCGGATGCTCCCGCGCGACAAGCTCGCGAAGCGCAAGCAGGCGGCGGTTGTGCTCCGCGGCGAGGACCTTCATATAGACGAGGTCGCCCGTGTCGACATGCTCGTATTTGCTCTCTATCAGCAGCGCGGCGTGAAAGCCCGCGAGTCTTGCCGCACACTCCGGCAACTCGCCGCAGCCCGGCGGACAGACCCAGGTCTTGCCGTAGCTCTCGCACTTGTCCGGCGCGCAGAGCATGCGAATTTCGGGTCGCGCCTCGAGCGCGCACATGTCGAGCGGCGCGGCGGCAAAAAAGCCGAGGCGTTCGGCGTCCTTCACATAGGCTTCGAGTTCGTTCATCGTGCGGCCTCCCTTGAAAGAGGATTTCATTTTGTCGGAACGGTGGTATAGCGGACGGCGTGCGCGCCGTCAAATTCGAGCAGATAGCCCTCCCCTCCCGCCGGCTGCCACTCGTAGCGGTTCTTGCCGGTCTCCGGGAAAAGCGCCGCCATGATCGCGGCGATCGGACCGCCGTGGATGACGAGCAGCAGGTCGCCGTCCTGCCGCAGCAGCGCGTCGAAAGCGGTCAGCACGCGGCGGGTCATTTCCTCGCCGCTCTCGCCGCCGGGGCAGCGGTTTTTGTCGTTGTCGCCGCTGATCCAGTCGAGGTAAGCGGGATCGGTTTTCAGCTCGTCGTAGCTGTGCAGCTCGAACGCGCCGAAATTCATCTCGCGCAGGCCCTCTTCTGTTTCGTGCGGGATGTTGCCAAAAAGGATGCTGAGGGTTTGCTCCGTGCGCAGCAGGCCGCTCGTATAGACGCGAAAATCAGACACGGTCGGGTAGGTCATTGTGTCCCGCAGTTCCTCGAGCGCCGCGGTTCCCGCCCCGGAGAGCGGCACATCCGAAAAGCCGCAGTAGAGCCGTTTTTTGTTCGCCGCCGTGGCCCCGTGGCGAAGAAGGCAGACACGCCTCATTTGAGCGTTTGCGGGATGCCGCAGAAAAGGCGGACGACGTGGTCGGCGCTCGCCGCGAGCCGCTGCAGATAGCGCCCCGTCTCCTCGCGCCAGACGCGCAGAACGGGGTCGATCGGCACGACGCCGCAGGAGATGTCGCGGCAGATGAGCACCGCGTTCGGGCGGAAGGTGCTCTCAGGCGTCCTCCCCGCGCGCACACAGGCGAGGACGTACTCCTCCAGCGCGCAGACGCAGCGCTTGGAAAAGTCGATTTCTCCGCTTTCGGTGCAGGTGAAAATGTCGCTGTCCGCAAGCCCGTAAATCTCGCGGGCGTAGGCGAGCTTGCCCTGATATGCCCCGCCGAAAATCAAATCCATAAGCGTTTCCCTCAAATTAACGTCAGCAGCGCAACGCCGCAGGCTTCCCCGCAGACGATGCCGAAGCCGGAAATATCGCCGGACATGCCGCCGAGCTGGCGGCGTCCATTCCAGATGGCGAGCAGCGAGCCAGCCGCCGTGGCCGCCGCGCTCAATCCCGCCGCGCCGAAGAAAAGCGGCGGCAGCGCGCAGCACAAAAGCAGCAGGCAAAAGCTCAGATGCCCGTAAGACGGTCGGAGCAGCTCCCGGAACGCGCCGGCGTAGCTGCTGCCGGGCATCGCCTCACAGCGGCAGATCGTCAGCACGGAACACAGCCGCGAGACGATCGGGAGAAAAACGAGGCACACGGCCTTCGCCCCGAGCGCGCCCGAGGCGAAAAGCGAAAATTCGAGCAGGAGCAGCCCGACGTAGGCGATGACCGCGAAGGAGCCGACGTGCGAGTCCTTCAGGATGCGCGCGCGCTCCTCCGGCCCGCGCCGGGACAAGATCGCGTCGCAGCAATCCATGAAGCCGTCCGTGTGGATGTTGCCTGTGAGAAGGCCCGGCAGCAGGGTCATGAGCGCCGCCGTTACAATCACGGGACAGCCTGCGAGCGTCAGCAGCTTATAGAGCAGCAGCCACAGCGCGCCGGTCAGCGCGCCGATGAGCGGCAGGCACAGGAGCATCGACCCGCGCAGCTTTTCATCCCAGATCTTCAGCGGACAGGGAATGGCGAAAAACATGCCCCAGGCCATGAAAAACGAAGTGATGAATTTCTTCAAACCGGCAGCTCTCCTTTGTGCATGATGCAGATGCCCGCGCTGATCTCCGCGACCGTGTCGCAGCGCGCAGCGAGCGCCCGGTCAACGAGGGCGAGGCCGCTGCGGTAGCCTTCAGTCCACTCGTCGTAGCGCGCGGCGTCCGAATAGAGAAAGTCGCTGACGAAGACGGCGTTTTTGACGCTGCCGCAAAAATTCATGAGGCCGTCCGCCACGCGGGCGGGCGCGGCCTTGTCGAGGCCGCCGTCCCGGAACATTTCGTTTGCGAGCAGCGCGGTCACGCTGTCGAGCAGGAAGCTGCCGTCTTTGTCCGCGTGTTCGAGACAGGAGAGTATGTCCGTGCCGCACTCGAGTGTTTCAAAGCCGAGACCGTCGCGGTCCCGGACATGGCGCGCCACGCGCGCTTCGTCCTCGTCGTCGTGCGGCTGCATGGTCGCAACGGAATAACGCTTTCCGCCGGCAGAAAGCTGCATCGCCGCATCCTGCGCGAAGGAGGATTTTCCGTTTTTGCAGCCGCCGGAAATAAAGACTGTCATACGCTGAAGCTGTCCTTCCTTCTGATCTCCTCGAGGTAGCCGTCGTCGATCGCAGCGCCGTCGAAGGTGGCCATGCCGTTCATGACGGCGCAGGCCGCGTCGAGCACCTCGAACGCGAGCGGACAGCCGCTCCCCTCGCCCAGCCGCATGCCGAGATCAAGCCACGGGTCGAGTTCGAGTTCGTCGGACGCGCGGCGGTAGCCGATCTCATAGGAGCAGTGGGACGGAAAAAAGCAGCTCTTCGCGTCCGGCGCAAGCCGGGCAGCGCACAGCGCCGCGACAACGGAGATGAAGCCGTCGATCACGACGGGGATGCGGTTTGCCGCCGCGCCGAGAAACGCGCCGCACATCGCGGCGAGGTCAAGACCGCCGACCTTCGTCAGCACGTCGACCGGGTCGTTTTCGTCGGGCCGGTGCAGGGCGAGCGCCGACTCGATGACCCGCTTTTTCTTCAAAAAGCCCTCGTCCGTAACGCCGCCGCCGCGGCCTGTGACCGCCTCGACGGACAGACCCGTGAGCGCCGCGAGCACCGCCGATGAGGTTGTCGTGTTGCCGATACCCATTTCACCGATACCGAGGACGGAGACGCCGTCGCGCGCCGCCTCGTCCGCGAGGGAAGCGCCGAGCATGATCGCCCGCACGGTCTGCGCGCGGGTCATCGCCGGCTCTTTTGCAAAGTTTTTGGTGCCTTTTGCTATATTATAGTCACGCACATCCGGGCAATGGTACGGCGTTGCGATGCCAACGTCGGAGACGACGACCTCGCAGCCGAAGTGCTTTGCCATGGCGGACATGCCTGTCAAATGCTTCGTCATGTTGACAGCCTGCGCTGCCGTTACGCTCTGCGGAGCGCAGGAAACGCCCTCCGCAGTGACGCCGTTGTCCGCGCAGAAAACGAGGATGCGGCGGCGGTCGATCTCATTGTGGAGCTTGCCTGTGACGCCCGCGAGGCGGACCGAGATGTCCTCGAGCTTGCCGAGGCTGCCGGGCGGCTTTGCCAGCTGTGCCTGCCGGGTGAGCGCACGGTCCATCGCGTCGCGGTCCGGGGGCTGGATTGCGTTCAATATGTTCTCAAGCTCGGTTTCCATTGGTACTCCTTATGTTTCCGGTGCACCGGGGCGCGATGCACACGGTTTCATTTTTCGGAAGGGACGGGGCGTCCACGGCGCTGCCCGCCGGGAAATATCCTTTGGGGCCGCCGCCGAAAACGGCGACGGCCCCGGTTCGGTCAGTTAAACTTTAGCACAATCGCAGCGCTTTCACAAGTCCGGTCTTCAAAAAGGCCGGCAGCGCGCGGTCACGGGGACGGGAGCCTGACGGCTCAGCCCTCCTGCCAATTTGCGGGATAGACGGTGTAGGCGTATTTTGCGCGGTCAGGCGTCTGGAAGTGGATGTGGCTGCCCTTGGGGATATAGATGACATCCCCAGGTCCGCCGGCCACGATGCGTCCATCGATCTCGATCTCCAGGTTGCCCTCGAGAACGATGTCGTACTCGTCGTAGGTGAGCGTCCACTCGAAGGAGGCCCCGTCCGTGAGTTCCATGATGCCGCAGCCCATGCGCGGCGCTTCTTCCAGCGTCGTGATGTCCTTGAGCTTCACGTCCTCACGGCCCTCAAAGGGCTCGAGCTTGACCGTGCTCGTTTTGATGCCGATAATACCGCTGGGATCGACTTGACGCTGGCATTCGCAGCCGCACAGACCGCTCTCCTGCAGCACCTTGACGATGACGTCGCGGATCAGCTGTTCACTAATATTCATAGATTATGCCTCCGTAGTTGTTTCGCCAGGCTCCTCAGTCGTTATCTTAGCAAGAAGCTTCGGCGACAGCCAGTTTGCAAGCATCAGGGCGGTGATACCGGCGGTCAGCTTGCCGATGATCATCGGGGTAATCATTTCGGGGTTGGCGCCGGCAGTGAAGCCGAGGTGATCGCCGAAGACGAATGCAGCGGAAACGGAGAATGCGACGTTAAGGAGCTTGCCCTTGGGGTTCATGTCGCCCAAGATGTTGAACATTGCGATGTTGTTTGCGAGGTTGGCAACGAGGCCGGCAGAGCCGGTTGCGTTCATGCCCATCTTTCCGCCGAGCTTTTCAAGCGCGGTGCCGAAGGTACGGGTGATCCAGAGGACCATCGGGAATGCGCCGATGAGGACGATGGCGATCTGGCCGCAGATAAGAAGACCGGATTCGAGCGGAATGACGCCGTTTTGGTCGGGCTCGACCATGATGTTCATGAGCGGGAACTTGATGCCGGTTTCATATTCGAAAACAGCGATCGCGGTGAAAACGGTGATGATGATGGTGACGGCGTTGCCGAACTTGACGAAACCATTGATCATCTTGTCGGGCTTGCGCCAGAGGCCGATAACGATGAGGGCCGCGACGATGATGACGGGGATGAGGTTCTGGAGGATGCGGCCGATGTCCATCTTATACTGGGTCATGTTCATTGCAAGGCCGCCAAGGATGCAGCCGATGGGGATCGTGATAAGACCGGCAAGAACGCCGGCGCCGAGGTAGGGGCGGTCTTCCTTTTTGATGATGGACAGGGCGACCGGGATCGTAAAGACGATGGTCGGGCCCATCATGGTGCCGAGGATGAGGCCTGCAAAGTTACCGATGGAGGGATCGCTGGCGAGCTTCATGGCGAGCGGATAGCCGCCCATGTCGCAGGCGAGGAGTGTGGTTGCAAACATGGAGGAGTCTGCGCCGAAGATGCCGTAGACCGGCTTGAGGATCGGCCCAAGGAGGATCGCGAGGACCGGTGCTGCCGCGACGACGCCGGCCATGGCGATAGCGAGCGGGCCCATGGCGTTGAAGCCTTCGTCGAATTTCTCACCGTAGCCGAGCTTGTTGCCGCGGATCTTGTCGATCGCACCGACGATCATGAAGATCATCATGATGAAAACGATGACTTTGTTGATGGAGAGTCCCTGTACCCATGCTGTGATACTTTCTGTAAAGACCTTGCCGTTGGTAATATTACTTACTAATTCATCAAACATTTTTTTCTCCTTCTCGCAAATTCAGATTTTAATTGCAAAAACCGGGATCAGAGGAGCGACCGATAAACTTCCGGCGCGGGTTTTGGGATGACGGTGACGTCGTCGAGCATGGCGCGATCCTTTGAGGCGGCAGCAACCGCCGCGCGTACTGCGCCAACGTCGCCGCAGAGCGTCACATATCCCTTCCCGCCGATGGCGCCGCCGAGACGGACGT
>JAKOSQ010000076.1 GCA_029777215.1 Bacillota bacterium | reverse complement strand
TCGTCATCGGCGAGACCGCCGAGATCGGCGACGACGTGCTGCTCTATCAGGGCGTCACGCTTGGCGGCACGGGCAAGGACGTCGGGAAACGGCACCCGACCATCGGGAACAACGTCCTCATCGGCTCGGGTGCGAAGGTGCTGGGACCGTTCAAGGTCGGGGACAACAGCCGCATCGCGGCCGGCGCCGTCGTCTTGAAAGAGGTCCCGCCCAACGCCACCGCCGTTGGCGTGCCGGCGCGCATTGTAAAGCTCGACGGCAAGCGCGTTGAAAATTACGCCGAGGAGGTCGATCAGATCAATGTCACCGACCCGGTCGCGCAGGAGCTGCTGGCCATGCACGCGCAGATCGACGACATGCTCGCGTGGATCAAACCCGGCGCGCACGAACACAAATAAGACAAGCGATTTTTTCGGAGGAAACTACAAATGAAACTTTTTAACACCATGACGATGCAGAAAGAAGAATTTGTCCCCATCGAGGCGGGGAAGGTGCGGATGTACGCCTGCGGGCCGACCGTCTACAACTTTATCCACGTCGGCAACGCGCGGCCCATCATCATGTTCGACGTGCTGCGGCGCTATTTCGAATACCGGGGCTTTGAGGTCACCTTTGTCCAGAACTTTACGGACGTCGACGACAAGATCATTCGGCGCGCCAACGAGGAGGGCATCTCCCCGTCCGACGTAGCGGAAAAATATATTGCGGAATACTGGACCGACGTCAAGGCCCTCGGCGTACGCGAAGCCACCGTGCATCCGCGCGCGACCGAAAACATGCAGCAGATCATCGACATGGTGAGCTCGCTTATCGAAAAGGGCTTCGCCTATGAGGTAAACGGCGACGTCTACTACCGGACCGAGAGGTTTGCGGACTACGGCAAGCTTAGCCACCAGCCGCTCGAGGACCTGCAGGCCGGCGCGCGCATCGACGTTGCGGATATTAAGGAAAACCCGATGGACTTCGCGCTCTGGAAGGCCGCAAAGCCCGGCGAGCCCGCCTGGGATTCGCCTTGGGGCAAGGGCAGACCCGGCTGGCACATCGAGTGCAGCGCCATGTCCGTGCGCTATCTCGGCAAGACCATTGACATCCACTGCGGCGGACAGGACCTCATTTTCCCCCACCACGAAAACGAGATCGCCCAGTCTGAGGCCGCCAACGGCTGCAAGTTCGTCAACTACTGGGTCCACAACGGCTTTATCGCCGTGGATAACAGGAAAATGTCAAAGTCGCTCGGGAATTTCTTCACCGTGCGCGAGGCGGCCGAGGCCTACGGCTACGACGCCATCCGCATGTTCATGCTCATGAGCCACTACCGCAGCCCGCTCAACTACTCCGGGGAAATTCTCAATCAAGCCAAGGCCGCGCTTGAGCGGCTTTCGACCGCGCGGGCAAACCTCGACTTCTTCATGGCAAACGGCAGGGACGGGGAGATGAGCGCGGACGAAAAGAAGTTCGCGGACGGACTCGCGGGATACCGCACGCGCTTTGACGAGGTCATGGACGACGATCTCAATACTGCCGACGCGGTGGCGGTCGTGTTCGACATGGTGCGCGAGATCAACAGCGCCGTGAGCCCCGCGAGCGACCCGACAAAGGCGCTCGCGAAGGCCTGCGCCGCGATCTTCGACGAGCTTGCCGACGTGCTCGGCCTGCCCTTGAAGAAGGCCGACGAGGGCGGGGACGCCGAGATTGAGGCGCTCATCGCCGAGCGGCAGGCCGCGCGTAAGGCAAAAAATTACGCCGAGGCCGACCGCATCCGCGACGAGATCAAGGCGAAGGGCTATGTGCTCGAGGACACGCCGCAGGGCGTCAAGTTCCACAAGGCCTGAGGGCTTCGGCCCGCCTGGGCTTTCGCTGAAAAAAGACAAAAAGAGAAATTAAACTTGTTTACAGGGGAAAACAAGACTATAATACGTTTAGATAGAGACAAAAATGACGAAAATACGCGCAAAATTTGCTCGTCCGAGCGGCGAGTGAGCCATGGAGGGCCCGATATGCTGATTGAAGAGCTGACAAAGAATTCGCAGGAGGACAAAGTCCTGTTCAATGTCATGGAGGAAATGGTTCGCCGCACGGTCGACGAAAAGATTGAAACGATGGACATGTGCAAGTGCGAGATTTGCCGGCTCAATGCCTGCGCGATCGCGCTCAACGCGCTGCCCGCCTGCTATGTGACCTCGCGCAGAGGGAACCTGCTGGCCTATGTCTCCGGCGAGATGCTGAACTTCAAGTCGCAGGTGCTGGTCGAGACGACGAAGGCACTGCTGATGGTGAAGAATCACCCGCTGCACGACGCAAAATAAGCCCGGGAGAACAAAAGAAAGCGCCGCAAAACCTTGGTTTTGCGGCGCTTTCTCTATGGCGCGTCAACTGACTTTTTTGAAGGTGATGTGCGGAAGATCGGGCAGGTCGAAGTCGAGGATCAGATCGCTGCTCTCCGGCGAGACGACCGGCGCCGAAGGTTCGGGCGCGCTCGAGGGCTCGGGGGAGGCGGCGGGCTGACTGCCGCCGCTCGGGCTCGGGGAGGCTTCGCCGGAGGGGCTGGGACTCGGGCTCGGAGAGGCGATGACCGTGTCGCCGAAAATGTTGGTCGGCGCGGAGGCCGTCGGCTTTTTGAACTGCTTGACGGCCAGACCCTCATGCAGAGGCTGCATGACCTTTTTCCAGATCTGCGCGGCGGGGTTGCCGGAGACGTACATGTGCGCGGGGGTGTCGTAGCCGGTCCAGACGGCGGCGCAGTAGTACGGCGTGAAGCCGACGAACCAGCGGTCCGTGTTGTCCGAGGTCGTACCGGTTTTACCGGCGTGGGCCATCGCGCCGAAATAGGATTCGGAGCCGGTGCCGTAGGTGGCGGCCGCTTCGAGCATCTGGTCCATGGTCCAGGCGGTATTTTCCTTGAAGGCGACGTCCGTCTGCGCGGGGTTGTCGAGCAGGACGTTGCCCTTGGAGTCGAGGACCTTCGTGTAGGTGCGGGAGTAGGTGAACACGCCGTTGTTGGCCAACGCGTCAAAGCCCTGCGCCATTTCACGGACGGTCACGCCCTTGGTGAACTGGCCGAGGGCCAGCGGGGCGTAGTCGCAGTCCGCCTGCACGAGGCTCGTGAAGCCGAGGCGGTCCGTGAGGTATTTGTAGGAGACCTGCGGCGTGAGCTTGTCGAGAATCTGCGCGGAGACGGTATTGAGGGAGCTTACGAGCGCCTGCTGGATCGTGACGGTGCCGCGATAGGAGAGGTCATCGTTCTTCGGAAACCAGGTGGTGCCTTTGAGCTTGATGTTCTGGCTGTCGCTGACGAGGGTCGTTGGCGTGATGAGGCCCTGGTCTACCCCAGGTCCGTAGGTGGACAGGGGCTTGATGGAGGAACCGGCGGGGCGCTTGGCGTCCGTCGCGCGGTTGAAGATAAGGTTTTCCGTCTTGGTACCAATGCCTCCGTAGAGCGCCTTGATCTCGCCCGTGGACGGGTCGAGCAGCACGATCGCCGACTGGACGGATTCGCCGTTCGGAGACTTTGAGGAGGGGAAGTTCTTGGTGTTCGTGTAGACGCTGTCGACGATGTCCTGCGCCTTTTTGTCCAGGCAGGAGTAAATCTGAAGGCCGCCGTTGTAGATGAGGTTCTGGGCGGTGGATTTGTTAATGCCCTTTTGCTCCATAAGGTCCTTCGTCACGTCCGCGATCACGGCCTCGGTGTAGTAGGAGTTGACGGTCTGCGTGACCTGTTCGTCCTCGCCGCGCTTGAAGGTCAGCTGCTCGGCGACGGCGTTTTTGTAGTCTTCCTGGGAGATGTAGCCCTGCTTATACATCTGGTCGAGAATGAGCTCCTGGCGGGCCTTGTTGTTTTTGCGGCTGATGTAGGGGTCGTATTTTGAGGGGTTGTTCGTGATGGCGATGATGCTCGCGCATTCGGCGAGGTCAAGGTCCATTACGTCCTTGTCAAAGTAGGTCTTCGCCGCCGTTCCGACGCCGTTGCAGCCCTCGCCGAGATAGATGACGTTGAGATACCACTCCATGATCTTCGATTTGCTGTACATCTTTTCGAGCTTCAAGGCCCGGAAAATTTCGAGGATCTTGCGCTGGACGGTAATGTCGTTTTGCTGCGTGACGTTTTTGATGAGCTGCTGCGTGATCGTACTGCCGCCAAAGTCGCTCTTCATGCTCAGAAACATGTTGCCAAAAGCCGCGACCGTGCGGTACCAGTCGACACCATGGTGCTTATAGAAGCGCTGGTCCTCAATTGCGACGGCGGCGTGCTCCATGTTCTGCGGAATGTTCGCGTATTCTACCCAGACACGGTTTTCAGTGCCGTGGAGCGCGGCAAGCGTCTGCGCGGTGCCGCTGTCGTCCGTGTAGTAGATCGTACTGGAAAGGTTCAGCGACATCTCTTCCAGGGAGACGTCGAGTTCCTGCGAGAGATTGGTTTTGACATAGTAGGCAAAGATGCAGGCAAAGAGAAGCCCGGTTGTGAGCACAATGAGCAGCAGCGTTCCAATGACCTTC
>JAKOSQ010000075.1 GCA_029777215.1 Bacillota bacterium | reverse complement strand
TGCTTGTGCCGATGGGCTGCGCGGTCGGCATTGAGCTGCAGACGAACGGTGTGCTGGTGGTCGCGCTGTCGGCCGCCGAAAACGGCTCCGCGCCGTCGCCGGCGGCGCAGGCGGGCATACTGCCGGGCGATCTCATCGTGAAGCTCGGCGGGGCGAAGATTGCCTCGGCGGAGGACTTTCGCAAAGCGGCGGGCAGCCTCACGGGCGAGCCGGTCGAGGTTGAAGTGCGGCGCGGCGAGGAGACAAAGACGCTCAAGCTTACGCCGGACGTCAAAAGCGGCGCGCCGGAGCTGGGCCTCTGGCTGCGCGACAGCGTGACGGGTGTCGGGACGATGACTTATTACGACCCGCAGACGGGACTCTTCGGCTGCCTGGGCCACAGTATCAGCGACGCAGAATCAGGCGTTACGATCCCGCTCGGGCGCGGCGATCTGTTCCGGGCGACGGTCGTCGGCATCAAAAAGAGCAGCCCGGGCACGCCGGGCGAGCTGCGGGGCGATTTTGCAGCGCAGAGTCCCTGCGGCAGCATTCTCAAAAACACGCGCTGCGGCGTTTTCGGAACGCTGAAAACGAACCAGCCGGACCCGAAGAAGGCCGTTCCGGCGGCGGACGAGGATGAGATTCACCTGGGCGAGGCGAGCGTCATCATGAACCTTTCCGGCAGCGAGACGCAGAGCTACACGGTTTCGATCACGCGCGTCTACCGCGGCGACACGGACGGACGCAGCCTGATGCTCACAGTGACGGACAAGCGCCTCATTGACAGCGCCGGCGGCATCGTGCAGGGGATGAGCGGCAGCCCGATCATGCAGGACGGAAAGATCATCGGCGCGGTGACGCATGTGCTCGTGAGCGACCCGACGAAGGGCTTCGGCGTCTCGGTCGAAAAGATGCTCGGCGAAACGAAAGAGCTCGAGACGGAAAACGCCGCCTGAGCCGGCAGCGTCGTTCCCGCCCAGATGCGCGGGAACGGCGCTTTCCTGTTGGAGTCTGCCGCAGCGCCGCGCGGAAGCGGCGGCATCCGCGCACAGACGCGCGAAAGCGGAAAAACCGGGCGAGTGGGGACGATCACGCCAAAACACGAAAACTGTCGAAAGAAGTCGAAAGAAGTCTTATTTTTGGGAGAAAAATTGAGGCGTTTTTGGGGCTATTTTAAGAAAAAACACGAATTTAGCGAGACAGTCGAGTAAAGTCGAATTATGTAAACAAAAAACCATTTTATTTTGAAAATTTTAGTTGCACTTTATTGCCAACTATGGTAAGTTATATTCGTTTGGCGGCGTTTTGTGCTGAAAACAGATAGATGGCCTGCCGTACGAAAATTTCGGAGGGAATGTTATGGAAACCAAGTCCAGAGTGCTCATCGCAGATTCCGTGGAGGATTTCCGCTTTCTGATGGCGGACACGATTTCATCAGAGGAAGACATGCTTGTTGTCGGTACCGCTGGGGATGGCATCGAAACGCTCGCACTTGTCGAACAGAAGCATCCGAATGTAATCGTCATGGACCTTGTACTTACGAAGCTGGACGGCCTCGGCGTTCTGCAGAAGCTCGCGCAGGTGGACCAGCGGCCGGCGGTGATCATCGTGTCCGGCTTTTTCAACGATCACGTCGTACAGGAAGCGGCCGAGCTCGGCGCATACTACTTCATGCCGAAGCCGTGCGACGTTCCGGCTCTGCTCTCCCGCATCCGTCAGGTGACGCAGCAGACGGCGCGCACATCCAATCTGCGCACGGTCGGTGCGGGCACGGACCTATATGCGGGCAGTGACGACCTCGAGGCTGTCGTCACTGAGGTCATCCACGAGATCGGCGTTCCGGCACACATCAAGGGCTATCAGTATCTGCGTGAGGCGATCATCCTCACGATCAACGACATGGAAATCATCAATTCCGTCACCAAGGTCCTGTATCCGACCGTGGCAAAGAAATACAACACGACACCCTCGCGTGTCGAGCGCGCCATCCGCCACGCCATTGAGGTCGCGTGGGACCGCGGCGATCTCGAGACGCTGCAGAAGTTTTTCGGCTACACCGTCTCAAACGTCAAGGGCAAGCCGACGAACAGCGAGTTCATCGCCATGATCGCCGACTGCCTTTCCCTGCGCCGCAAGGTCGCGGTACACTGAAAAAGAAAAAACGAAAAAAGAGACATGTGTGCATGTCTCTTTTTTCATGTCCGCGGCGGGCTATCCGCTGTACAAGACCCGGCGCTTATGATAAAATACGGCTGGCAGAACCACTATATTAAATGACTGGCAGGTGGAACGCGTGAACAGCCTCAGCGAAAGAACGGACGATTTTCTCAAATCGATCGACATGCATCCCGATCAGACGGACCCAGAGCGCTTCGTGAGAGACTTCCTGTCCGAAATGGACGCGGGCCTCGCGGGCGAGGCCTCCTCGCTCAAGATGATCCCGACCTATGTTTCCGCGGACGGCACGCCGCCGGACGGCGAGTCGGTCATCGCCATCGACGCCGGCGGAACGAACCTGCGCGTGGCGCTTGTCGCGTTTCGCAACGGCAGGGCGGAGGTCCTGCGCGAGCAGAAAAGCCCCATGCCCGGCAGCCGCGGCGAGGTGAGCGCGGACGAATTTTTCTCTGAGCTTGCGGATGACGTGCTGCCCTTTGCGCGGGAGAGCTCCCGCATCGGCTTTTGCTTCTCCTACCCCACGGCGATGCATCCGGATGGGGACGGGGAAATCATCTGTCTCACAAAGGAGGTCCGCGTGCGCGGCATCGAGGGCCGGCAGATCGGCGCGAGCCTGCTCGAAAAGCTTCGGGAAAAGGGCGTGAAGACCCGCTTTTCGCTGGTTCTTCTCAACGACACCACCGCTGGACTGCTCGGCGGAGCGGCGACACTGGGGCTTGACGCCGGGAGCGGCCTTGCGGGCCTCGTTCTCGGCACCGGCTGCAACAGCTGCTATGCCGAACGCGGCACGCGCATCAAAAAGCTGCCCGGCGCGCGGAACATGGTCGTCAACTGCGAGTCCGGCAATTTCTCGAAGGCCTTTCGCGGCCGGGCGGACGAGCGCAGCGACGCGCTGTCCGAAAACCCGGGCGCTTACCTTTTTGAAAAAATGCTCTCCGGCGTCTATCTCGGCCGGGTCGTGACGCAAGAGGCGGCGATTGCTGCCCATGCGGGGCTGCTCTCCCCGGCCTTCGCCGAGACGGGGACGGCCTTTGCCGCCACCGAGCTTGACGAGCTGCTGCGCGGCGGGGAAAACCGCGTCACCGCGCTGTGCACGGGCGAGGACCGCGAGGTCCTCGCGCAGCTGACGGACCGGGTGTTTGACCGCGCGGCGAAGCTTGTGTGCGCCAACGTCCTCTCGCTGTGCCTGCACTGCGACGGCGGCTGGAGCGCGGCCCAGCCCTTCACGGTCGTCGCCGAGGGCTCGACCTTTTACAATTCGTTTTTGCTGCGCAAAAAGCTCGCCGGCTATCTCCGCTGCGTCTGCGAGGAGGAGTACCAGCGCTGCATCGAGTTCCGCCGCGCGGAAAACGCAACGCTCGCGGGCAGCGCCTTTGCCGCGCTGACGCGCTAAAAAAACACGCTGTTTACTTTCCGCGGCGCGCATGATACAATATTTAATTGCCTGTAAGGGCACTTTTAATGCAAGGATGAAGCGTTTATGCTCGAAAAACTCAGGGGAATCGAAGAAAAATACATTGAAATAGAAAAGCGGCTCGCGGACCCCTCTGTGTACGGCGACGTTTCACAGTATGCAAAGCTCGCGAAGGAGCAAAAGGAGCTCGAGCCGGTCGTCGCGGCCTACCGCGCCTATAAAAAGGCGGCGGACACCGCCGATGAGGCCAGGGCCCTGCTTGACGAGGGCTCGGACGACGCGGACTTCAAGGAGCTTCTGCGCGAGGAGCTCGATGCGGCCAAGGCCGACATGGAGCGCATCTCCGACGAACTCAAGCTGCTTTTGCTGCCGAAGGACCCGAACGACGAGAAAAACGTCATCGTCGAAATTCGCGGCGGCGCGGGCGGGGACGAGGCGGCGCTGTTTGCCGCCAACCTCTACCGCATGTATTCTATGTACGCCGAGTCGAGGCGCTGGAAGACCGAAATCGCCAACCTCAACGAAACCGAGATCGGCGGCATCAAGGAGGTCAGCTTCGTCATTGAGGGCGCGGGCGCGTTCTCTCGCCTCAAATTTGAAAGTGGCGTCCACCGCGTTCAGCGTGTCCCGGAGACGGAGACGGCGGGCCGCATCCACACGAGCACCGTCACGGTCGCCGTCCTGCCGGAGATCGACGAGGTCGAGTTTCGGATCAACCCCGCGGACCTCCAGATCGACACCTACCGCAGCTCCGGCGCGGGCGGACAGCACGTCAACAAGACCGAGAGCGCCATCCGCATCACGCACCTGCCGACCGGCACGGTCGTCGAGTGCCAGGACGAGCGCAGCCAATACAAAAACAAGGACCGCGCAATGAAAATTCTCGCCTCCCGCCTGTACGAGGCCGAGCGCGAGAAGCAGGCCGCCGCCGTTGCCGCCGAGCGCAAAAGTCAGGTCGGCACCGGCGACCGCTCCGAGCGCATCCGCACCTATAACTTTCCGCAGGGCCGCGTCACGGACCACCGCATCGGCCTCACGCTCTACAAGATCGACGCGATCATGAACGGCGAGCTCGACGAGCTCATCGACGCGCTCGTCACCGCCGATCAGGCCGAAAAACTCCGCACTTTTTCTTGAAAGAAAAAATGCGTAAAAAGAACTTCAACGCGCATTGCAATGCTGCATTACGGGGGTCAAATGCCCGGTGACGGCAGCGCGAATAATTACCGGGCGGAGAGAAAAACAACTTTATCGTTCCAACCTTTGAAGGGAGCGTAACTATGAAAACACAGGATTATACGGACGATCTCGACGGCGCGGCGCGGGCGCTGCAAAGCGGCGGACTCGTCGCGGTACCGACTGAGACGGTCTACGGGCTCGCGGCCTGTGGCTTTGACGAGAAGGCCGTGGCCGAGGTCTACGAGGTCAAGGGCCGGCCCGAAAAAAAGCCGCTGAGCCTCATGGTTTCCGGCAGGGACGCGATGGACGCGCTGTGTGAGGATGTTCCGCCGATGGCGAAAAAGCTCGCGGACGTCTACTGGCCCGGGCCGCTCACAATCGTTTTAAAAGCCAAGCCGAGCGTTCCGGACATCGTGCGCGCGGGTGGAGCGACCGTCGGCCTGCGCTGCCCGGATCACCCGCAGCTCCGCGCGCTGCTCGATAAGGTCGACTTTCCGCTCGCGGCTCCGTCCGCGAACCCGTCCGGTGCGAAAAGTCCGGTCACGGCCGAGGAGGTCTGGGGCTATTTTGACGGCAAAATCGACGGCATCATCGACGGCGGCAAGTGCACGCTCGGAAAAGAGTCGACGCTCATCGACCTGTCCAGAACGCCGTACACCGTTTTGCGCGAGGGCGCGGTGTCGATTTTAGAGCTCAACATGATGCTCGTTGCGAACATGACCGTCATCGGCATCACGGGCGGCACCGGCTGCGGCAAGACCACGGCGCTCGACGCCGTGCGCGAACTCGGCGGCCTCGTCATAGACTGCGACGAGGTCTATCACCGCCTGCTGCGCGCGCCGGGCAAGATGCGCGACGCGATCGAGGCGCGCTTCCCCGGAACTTTGACGCCCGGGTCGGATGACACCAAGGCCCTCGGCGAGATCGTTTTCAATGACCCCGAGGCGCTCGCGGAGCTAAACGCAATCACGAACCAGGGCGTCGGCGATGAGATGAACCGCATGCTGCTCGCGGGCGTGCGGAACGGCGTCATGTTTGCGGCGATCGACGCGATCTCCCTCATCGAAGGCGGCGTCGGCGCGATGTGCACGACGACCGTCGGTGTGACGGCCCCGCGCGAGGTGCGCGTGCAGCGCCTCATGCAGCGCGATGGCGTCGACCGCAAGTACGCCGAGCTGCGCATCGACGCGCAGAAGCCGGACTCGTTTTTCGAGGAGAACTGCGAGCACGTCCTTTGCAACGACGGGACGCGCGAGGCGTTCCATGACAAGAGCAAACAACTGTTTGAAGATATTATCAGGAGGAATTCGTAAATGGCTAAGGAAAAGAGCGCAAGACAGGAAAAACTGTTCTATGAACGCAAAAACGGCTATGAGATCATCGACGAGAAGGAAAAGAAAGCCATGGAGGCCTATTGCAGGGACTACATGCGCTTTTTGAACGGCGCGCGCACCGAGCGCGAGGCTGTCCGCGACGGCATCGCCCTCGCGGAGAAGAAGGGCTTCAAGCCCTACACGGCCGGCATGGCGCTCAAGGCCGGCGACAAGGTCTACTACTCCAACCGGGGCAAGTCCCTGCTGCTCGCCGTCATCGGCAAGCAGTCTCTCGCCGAGGGCGCGACCATCGCCGCCGCGCACGTCGACAGCCCGCGCCTCGATCTCAAGCAGGTGCCGGTCTATGAGGACAACGAAATCTGCTACTTCAAGACCCACTACTACGGCGGAATCAAGAAATACCAGTGGCTCACGATTCCGCTCGAGCTGCACGGCGTCATCGTCCTCAAAAACGGCGAGAAGGTCGAGGTTTGCATCGGCCGCGACAAGAGCGACCCGATCTTCCAGATCAGCGATCTGCTGCCGCATCTCGGCCGCGAGCAGATGAAAAAGAACGCCAATGATTTCATCAAGGCCGAGGATATGGACCTCATGGTCGGTACCGTCCCGGACAAGGAGGACGTCAAGGAGCGCGTCAAGCTCGCCGTGCTCGACATGCTCAACCAGAAGTACGGCATTATTGAGGAGGACTTCCTCTCCGCAGAGCTCTGCGCCGTGCCGGCGAACGAGGTCCGCGAGGTCGGCTTTGACCGCAGTCTCATCGCGGGCTACGGCCACGACGACCGCGTCTGCGCCTACGCCGAGCTCGCCGCCATTCTCGAGACCGAAAAGCCCGAAAAGACCGCCGTCTGCATCCTCGCAGACAAGGAAGAGATCGGCTCCGAGGGCGTGTCCGGCATGAAGTCGCAGGCCTTCGAGCGCTTCATGGGCGATTTGTGCGACGGGCAGAACGTCAAGCTTGCGCACTGCTTTGCAAACAGCTTCTGCGTCTCCGCCGACGTCACTGCGGCCTTTGACCCGATCTACGCCGACAGCTACGAAAAGCGCAACGCCTCCTTCGTGAACTACGGCATGGGCATCTGCAAGTTCACGGGCCACGGCGGCAAGTACGACTCGAACGACGCCTCCGCCGAGGTCGTCTCAAAGCTCCGCACGATCTTCGCAGCCAACGACGTCGTCTGGCAGCTCGCGGAGCTCGGCAAGGTCGATCAGGGCGGCGGCGGCACGGTCGCCATGTATATGGCAGAGCGCGACATTGACACCATCGACGCGGGCGTCCCGGTGCTCTCGATGCACTCCCCGTATGAGACGGTTGCGAAGTTCGACTGCTACATGACCTTCAAGGGCATTAAGGCCGTTTACGCGGACAACAAATAAAAAGCAAAAATATAATCCCCCGTTTCTGCACAAGCTAAGGCAGAAACGGGGGATTTTATTATGGATAACGAAATGGATTACAAGGATGACGAAAACGAGGACGGCGAGCCGAGCGGCGACGTCGACAAATACGGCAGCTGCGTACTGGGAGCGGGGGAGAGCGCCATCCACTGCCTGACCATTATCGGCCAGATCGAGGGCCACCAGATCCTGCGCGACGGGGCGAAGACGACGAAGTATGAGCACCTCATGCCGATCATCGCGGCGGTCGAGGAGAGCAGTGACATCCGGGGCCTGCTGGTGCTTTTAAACACCGCCGGCGGCGACGTTGAGGCGGGGCTTGCCATTGCGGAGCTCATTGCGGGCATGACGAAACCGACCGCGTCTGTGGTGCTCGGCGGCGGGCACTCCATCGGCGTGCCGCTCGCTGTGGCGGCAAAACGCAGCTTTATCGCGCCGTCGGCCGCCATGACGCTGCATCCCGTGCGGATGAATGGCGTCGTCATCGCGGCGCCGCAGAGCTTCAGCTATTTTGAAAAGACGCAGGAACGCGTCGTGCAGTTCATCGTCCGCAACTCGCACATCACGCGCGACAAGCTCATGGACTACATGCTCCGCACGAGCGAGCTCGTCAACGACGTTGGCAGCGTGGTCGACGCGCAGGAGGCCGTCGCGAGCGGCCTCATCGATCAGATCGGCACGCTGGCCGATGCACTGAAATATTTGCATGAACAAGGTGCATAAAAATACCGCTGCAAGCGCAAAGCTTGCAGCGGCAATTTTTTTAGCGTTCTTCAGCGAGAAAAAACAGGCAGATGATCCCCGGACCGCCGTGGGAGCCGACTACCGGGCCGACGGGGCCGATGAAGACATTTTTGACGCCGAGGCGCTCACGGACGAGCTTTTCTATGTAGGCCGCATCCTCCGGCGTGTCGCCGTGGCTGATGAAGACGGTCTGGTCGGCGGGACGGATCGCGCTTTTTTCCATGTGCGCGACGAGCTCCTCGAGGCTCTTCCTGCGGCCCCGGACCTTGTCCACCGGGATGAGCCTGCCCTCGTTGTCGACATGCATGATGGGCTTGACGCCCAGCACCGTGCCGACGAGGGCTGCCGTGGCGGAAACCCTGCCGCCGCGCTTGAGGAATTTGAGGTCGTCCACCGTGAACCAGTGGGCGAAATGGAGCTTGTTGTCCTCAATCCACTGCGCGAGCTCGTCAAGACCCATGCCGTCCTCCATGCGCTTTACCGCGTGGTAGACGAGCAGACCCTCGCCGCCGGTCGCGCTCAGTGAGTCCACGATGCGAAGCTTGCGCTCCGGAAATTCCTCGGCCAGATCCTCGATCGCGATGCGGATGGAAGCGTAGGTGCTCGAAAGACCGGAGGAAAAGCAGATATAGAGCACGTCGAGTCCGTCCTTCAGGAAGGGGCGAACCTCGGCCTTGAAGGTCTCTCCGTTCACCTGCGTGGTCGAGGAGACCCGGCCCGCGCGGAGCATGTCGTAAAAGTCATGCGAGGAGAGATTGCGGTTGTCCGCAGTGATGAGGTAGTCGTCACCGTCGATGGCGCAGTGCATCGGAATGACATGCACATCGAGCTTCCCCACCAGCTCCAAAGGCAGATCGGACGTCGCATCTGTCACGATTTGATAAGTTTTCATGTGTGCCCCTTTCTGCTTGCGTGTCCATGTGCGGCCGAGGCCGCCTTACTTCCCGGTCTTGCCGCCGAGTTTGAAAACATCGGACGCCCTGCCGAGCACAACGAGATGGTCCCCGCTCTGGAAGATGTAATTCGCGCCGGGGGCCGGCTGCAGTGAGTTTTCACGCTTGACGGCGATGATGTTGACATTGTACTTGCTGCGGACATCGACCTCGGAGACCGATTTGCCCGTCCACGAGGACGCGCAGGGGATCTCGTAGATCGAATATTCGCTCGTGATCTGAATGTAGTCGAAGATGTTGTCCGCGTTGTAGCGGACGGCGCATTTTTCGGCGGCGTCCCGCTCGGGGTAGACGACCTCGTCCGCACCGATCTTCGCGAGCAGCTTTGCCTGCCGCTCGGTGCGGGCCTTGGAGACGACGTGCGCCGCGCCGTGCTCCTTGAGCATGGAGGTAATCTCGAGGGAGGCCTGGAAGTCCTCGCCGATCGTGACGAAGCAGACGTCAAAGTTGTTGATGCCGAGGGAGGTCAGAACGGACTCGATCGTGCAGTCGGCGATGTGCGCGTCCGTAAATTCGTAGGCGATCTCGTCGATGAGTTCGGCGTCCTTGTCGACGACCATGACGTCGTTC
>JAKOSQ010000074.1 GCA_029777215.1 Bacillota bacterium | reverse complement strand
GCGACGGTCGCCGTGCACAGCGAGGCGGACGCGGACGCCCTGCACACGCGCTTCGCCGACGAAGCCGTCTGCATCGGCCCCGCAGTCGCCGCGCAGAGCTATCTCCACGTCCCCGCGATCCTGGCCGCGGCCGAGATCACGGGCGCGGACGCCATCCATCCGGGCTACGGCTTCCTCTCCGAGAACGCGGACTTCGCCCGCGCCTGCGAGGAGGCCGGCATCAAGTTCATCGGCCCGAGCTCCGAGGTCCTCGACAAAATGGGCGACAAGCTCAACGCCAAGGCCATCGCCCTCGCCTGCAACGTCCCGACCGTCCCCGGCTGCCGCACACCGCTCGAAAGCGGCGACGACGCCCTCGAAAAAGCCATCAGCTACGGCTTCCCAGTCATCCTCAAGGCGGCCGCCGGCGGCGGCGGACGCGGCATGCGCCTTTGCCGCACGGAGGACGAGGTCAAGCCCGCGTTCGATCTCGTCAAGTCCGAGGCGAAGAAGGCCTTCGGCAACGACGACATTTTTATTGAAAAATACCTCGTCGACCCCAAGCACGTCGAGGTCCAGATCCTCGCGGACGAGCACGGCAACGTCATGCACCTTGGCGAGCGTGACTGCTCGCTCCAGCGCCGCTACCAGAAGGTCGTCGAGTACGCCCCGGCGTTCTCCGTCCCCGAAAAGGTCCGCGACGAGCTGCACGCCGACGCCGTCAAGATCGCGAAGTATGTCGGCTACACCTGCGCCGGCACGATCGAGTTCCTCGTCGACAGGGACGGCAACCACTACTTCATCGAAATGAACCCGCGCATCCAGGTCGAGCACACCGTCACCGAAATGGTCACGGGCGTCGACCTCGTCCGCGCGCAGATCCTCATCGCCGAGGGCGAGCCGCTCTCGACCCCGCTCATCGGCCTCAAGAGCCAGGACGATGTCCATATGAACGGCTACGCCATCCAATGCCGTGTCACGACCGAGGACCCGGCCAACAACTTCGCGCCCGACTGCGGCAAGATCACGGCCTACCGCACCGGCGGCGGCTTCGGCGTCCGTCTCGACAGCGGCTGCGCCGGCGCCGGCACCGTCATCTCGCCGTATTACGATTCGCTCCTCGTCAAGGTCACGAGCTGGGACCAGACCTGGGAGGGCGTTTGCCGCCGCTCGCTGCGCGCCATCAACGAGGTCCATGTCCGCGGCGTCAAAACGAACATCCCCTTCGTGACGAACATCCTGCACCACCCCCTGTTCCACCAGGGCAAGTGCTACACGAAGTTTATCGACGAGACCCCGCTGCTCTTTGATCTCAACCTCTCGCGTGACCGCGCGACCCGTGTTCTCAAGTACATCGGCCAGATCCAGGTCGACAACCCCAACGCCGAGCACCACCAGTACAACACCCCGCGCTTCCCGACCGTCGACTACCCCGCGAAGCCCGGTCTCAAGCAGATGCTCGACGCCGAGGGCCCGGAGGCCGTTTCGAAGTGGGTCCTTGAGCAGAAAAAGCTGCTCATCACGGACACCACGATGCGCGACGCGCACCAGTCCCTGCTCTCCACCCGCGTGCGTACGCGCGACTGCCTCAAGGGCGCGCCCGGCACCGCCGCGATCGAAGCCGACTGTTTCTCCCTTGAGATGTGGGGCGGCGCGACTTTCGACGTTGCCTACCGCTATCTGCACGAGTCCCCGTGGGAGCGCCTTGACAAGCTGCGTCAGGAAATCCCGAACGTCCCGTTCCAGATGCTCCTGCGCGGTGCGAACGCCGTC
>JAKOSQ010000073.1 GCA_029777215.1 Bacillota bacterium | reverse complement strand
GGCGCTCCGGCGATCGGCACAATGGCCGCTTCAATCGTTTTTGATGATTTTGACCTCCGGCATGAGCCGGACGCCGGTCTGCGCAAAAACGGTCTCCTGAATGTGCGCCATCAGTCTCTGCACATCGTCAAAGCTCGCGCCGCCGCGGTTGACGACGAAGCCCGCGTGCTTTTCCGAGACCTGCGCGCCGCCGACGGCATAGCCTTTGAGGCCGCACTGTTCGATGAGCGCGGCGGCGTAGCCGGTTTCCGGGCGCTTGAAGGTGCTGCCGGCGGAGGGCAGCTCGAGCGGCTGTTTGGAGCGGCGCTTTTCCGCGAGCTCGCGCATTTTGAGGTCGATCTCGCGCGGATCGCCCCGCTGCAGCTGCAGCTCGCAGCCGATGACAACGCAGTCCGTGTCCGAAAAGGCGCTGTGGCGGTAGCTGAGGTCGAGCGTCTGCCCGGCCTTGACGCCGGTTTTGGCGTCCCCGTCGAGATAGGCCGCCGAGCGCAGCACCTGCTTCATTTCGCCCCCGTAGGCTCCGGCGTTCATCGAAGCGCCGCCGCCGACCGTGCCGGGGATGCCCTGGGCGAATTCCATGCCGGTGAGTCCGTAGCTCGCGCAGAGCGTCGCCGCGCGGGCGAGGGACATGCCCGCTTCGACATACACCGTCGTCTCACTCGTGCGCTTGGCGTTCGCGACGCCGGTCGTCTGGATGACGACGCGCCGGAGCGTTTCGTCCGTCACGAGCAGGTTTGTGCCGTTGCCGATGACGAGGGGGCGCTCGCCCTTTTCGCGCAGCAGCGCGCACAGCGCCTGCAGCTCCGCGACGGAGCCGGGCAGGGCATACAGCGCCGCCGGGCCGCCGATCTTGAAGGAGCAGTGCTTTTTCATCGGCTCGTTTTCCCGCAGCTCCAGCGCGGGCAGCTTCTGTCTGATATCATCTGCAAGAAGTGAAAAATCGCTCATAAACGCTCCTGTCAAATAATCATTCGTCCTCAAGGTCGATGGCGCTGTCGTCGATGTACTGGTCGTGGCGGTTGGCAAGATCCTCCGCCGCGTTGTAGCCCATTTTTTTCTGGCGGTTGTTCATCGCGGCAAGCTCAAGGATCACCGCGAGGTTCCGTCCCGGGCTCACAGGGATCGTGACGCAGGGCACACGCACGCCGAGAATGTCGGTGTATTCCGCGTCGACGCCGAGGCGGTTATAGGCCTTCGACTCCTCCCAGCCCTCAAGCTTGACGACGAGGTGGATGGTCTGCGAAGACTTGACGGCGCCGACGCCGTAGATCGTGCGGGCGTTGATGATGCCGATGCCGCGAAATTCCATGTAGTGCCGGATGATGGCGGGCGCCTCGCCGACGAGGCGGTTGGAGCCGACCCTGCGGATTTCGACCGCGTCGTCCGCGATGAGACGGTGGCCGCGCTTGATGAGCTCGAGCGCCGTTTCGCTCTTGCCGATGCCGCTCTCACCCGTGATGAGCAGGCCCTCGCCGTAGACCTCGACGAGCACCCCGTGGATGGTCTGGCGCGGGGCGAGGTGAACATGCAGGGAGCTGATGAGCTCCTCCATGAACTCGGAGGTGTCCATCTCGGTGACGAAAAGGTTCACGTCGTACTGGATCGCGAGCTCGATAAGCTCGGGCAGGGGCGTGACCCCGTGGCAAACAACGAGGGCGCGCGGGCTGTGCTGCATGAGGCCCTCAATGGCCTTTCGGCGTTCCTCCGGCGTCAGGCGCTGGAGATAGGTGTTCTCCTGCTTGCCCGAAACAAGCATGCGGCGGTTGTCAAAATATTCAAAGAAGCCGGCGTACTGCAGGCCCGGGCGGCCGACAGCCTTGCTTGTGATACGCACATCCGCATAGTCCGCGGACGTGTGGACGATCATCATTCTGTGCTCCTCAACGAGCTGGGAGAGCAGGACCGAATAGGTCTCCGCCAAGGCGCTCACCTCTGCTTTCTGAGAGATTGCCGGCGAAAAACCGGCTACAGTTCCATATTCTATATATTATACGGAACGCGGCCGTTTCGCAACCGTAAAGAAGGAAAATTTACGGCTGAAAAATGGCCGGATATGTTCAAAGCGCCGCTGTCCCAAAGGACGCGGCGCTTTGTGCCTTTATACGAAAAACAAGCATGCACTTACACAGCGCGGGTAACCTTACCGCTGCGCAGGCAACGGGTGCAAACGTAGACATGCTTAGGTGTCCCGTCCACTATGGCCTTGACGCGTTTTACGTTGGGCTTCCATGTACGGTTGGAACGTCTGTGGGAGTGGCTTACCTGGATACCGAAAGCAACATCCTTACCGCAAAATTCACACTTTGCCATCTTTAGCTGCACCTCCTTGTATGATATCGCCATTGCAAAAACTCCGCTTGGAGACGAATAGCTTTATAATAATAACAGAAGCGACCGGCAAATGCAAGTCTTTTTTTATTTTTTCTCTTTTCTTCCCGAAAACCCGCGGCCGGAGGGCGTCAAGCGCCGATCTCCGCCGTCAGCCCGCCGCGGAGAAAGCAGAGCAAGCCGCCCGAAACGGGTTTTCCGAACATCTCGGACGCTGCGAAAACATAGGCGCGCACCTGCGCGCGGTAGCGCTCCGCGACCTCCGGCAGCGTCTCCGGCGTGACGAAATCGGTCTTGTAGTCGACGACAGTGAGAACGCCCGCCTCCTCGATCACGCAGTCCATGACGCCCTGCAGCAGCAGCTCCTCCCCGACTGTCTCCGACCAGAATCGCTCTGAGGGGCAGAGGACGGAAAATTTCAGCTCGCGCCAGACGCGGTCCGCGCGCAGAATGCGCCGACCGGCATCGGAGGCGAAAAAGTGCGCAACGGCCCGCCGGTCAACGGCGTCCGCCTGCTGCTTCGTGAGCTGGCCGAGGGCGGTGATGCGCTCGATCTCGTCTTCGATCTGCGCGGACGTTCCGGTCTTTTGAAAATCGATGAACTGCAAAACGATATGCGTCGCCGTACCCTTTTCCGCACCCGTGAGCGCACGGGGACGGCCGAGCTCCGGCAGACGAAAGCTGTGGAAGCGCTCCTTCGCGAGCGGCTCGGCGTCCGGGTCGTCCGCAGGCAGCGAGGTCGCCGTGAGCTTTGCGGGCAGGCCGACGCTGCTTTCGTTCCCGTAGCGGAAGGCCAGCGCGTTTTCTAAATACGCGACCGTCGCCGGGTCGGGCGGCAGCGCCGCCGTCTCGGTCTTTTGGGCGGGCGCGGCCTCGTAGACATTTTTGTCGATTTTAAGCTTCAAGACGCTCCCCGGCAGCAGCGCCGCCGCGAGAAGCCATTGCGACATGCCCTGCGCGGAACGCAGAAATTCGGGGTCGAGCGGTGCGGAAATTTCGCTCTTGAGCTTTTCGATCAGCGTCTCCGGGTCGGCGGCGGCGCAGGAGATGTAAAGCCGCTCCTTCGCGCGCGTCATCGCGACGTAGAGCACACGCATTTCTTCGCTCAGCAGCTCGTCCGTGAGCCGGCTCGCGACGGCGCGGCGCGCAAGGGTCGGGTACTCGACGCCGCGCGCGAGGTCCGTCACTTTGCAGCCGAGGCCGAGCGCGGGGTGGACGAGCACGGGCGCGCGCAGGTCGGCGGCGTTGAATTTCCGCGAAGTGTTCACGAGGAAGACGACCGGGAACTCGAGGCCCTTCGACTTGTGGATGCTCATGACGGAAACCGCGTCCGCCCCGGCGGCCGAGGGCGCGGACGGCTCGTCGCCGCGCTTTTCCATGCGCTCGAGCTGCTTCAAAAAGGCATGCAGGCCCCGGTAGCCGCTCTCCTCGAACTGCGCCGCGAGATCCAGAAGCTGCGAGAGCGCCCCGGCCCCGCCCGCGAGCGCGGCACCCTTTTCCACGAGGGCGTAGCGGTCATATAAAAGGTAGAGCAGCTCGCACAGGCCGATGTCGCCCGCGAGTGTACGCAGCTCCGTCAGCTCCCCGGCAAAGGCGGCGCAGCGCTCGGAGAGCGCCCCGTTCTCCCGCTGCGCACAAGCCGCGAGCGCGGCGTAAAGTCCGCCTTCGGGCGCGGCGGCACGGACAAGCGCGAGTTCGTCCGCCGTGAAGTCAAAGACCGGGCTCAGCAGCGCCGCCGTGAGCGCGACGTCGCGCTGCGGATTGTCGATGACGCGCAGCAGCGCGCGGACAATCTGGACCTCCGGCGCTGTGAAAAAGCCGCCGCCCTGCTCGGAGAGCACCGGCACGCCCGCCTCGGCGAGCGCACGGCGGAAGGCCGGGCCGGCGGTCCCGGGCGAGCGCAGCAAAACGGCCATGTCGCCGCAGCGCACGGGCCGTTCTGCGCCGCCGTCGAGCACCGTCGCGCCGGACGCGACAAGGGCTTTAATCTGAGCGGCGACCATGCGCGCCTCGGCAAGCGTCTTGTCCGGGCGCTCTTCGTCATCCGCGTCCGGCAGCGCGAGGACGGTCAGCTCCGCGGCGCCCCGGTGCGGGGCCGTTTCGGGCGCGGCAAGCCGGGCATCCGCGTCGTAGCGGACGTCGCCGAGGGCTTCAGACATCGTGTTTTCAAAAACGCCGTTGCAGGCGTCCAAAATGACGGCGTCCGAGCGGAAGTTTTTTTGCAGCAGGATCTTGCGCGGCGCGCCGTCCGTCTCCGGCGTGTAGGGCGCGAAGCTGTTGTACTTTTCGAGGAAAATGGACGGGTCCGCGAGGCGGAAGCGGTAGATCGACTGCTTGACGTCGCCGACCATGAAGATGTTTTTCCCCTCGCGCGAGACAGCGCGGAACAGCAGGTCCTGCACGGCGCTCACGTCTTGATACTCGTCGACGAGGATTTCCGTGTAGCGCCGCGAGAGCAGGCGTGCGGTTTCCGTCGGCGCGCCCGCCGCCCCGTCCCACAAAAGCCGCACGGCGCGGTGCTCGAGGTCCGAAAAGTCGAGGATATTCAGGC
>JAKOSQ010000072.1 GCA_029777215.1 Bacillota bacterium | reverse complement strand
CATAAATGATCCCATCACATCTTAAAATGTGTCGTAATTTATCTATATTATATAATTATCTACTTAAATTTCTCTCAATAAGAAATTTTTATTTTTCGTTCAGGTGTATGCCGGAGCCGCCCTCCGCAGCCGGTGCGGCTGCCCTTCCGCGCACCGCTGTGAGTGGCGCGCAAAAAAATTCATTTACCCCGTTCCTTTTTTCAACGGCTGGCGGTATAATGTTTAATTATGTGACTGTCGCATCTGTGAATTATTTCACGAAGGCGGCCTGCCCCCGGTCCCGGCGTCTGCCGAAAATACACCATACGAGTTGGAGGAAACCTTCTATGAGCACAACAGCCCTTTCCGAAGAAGCAAAGGCGCGGATTCTCAATCCCGAACTTCTGTCTCTCGTCATGCCGGCGGCGGAAGCCGCTGCCCAGATCAAATCCGGCATGGTCCTGTGCACGAGCGGTTTCGGCACCGGATACCCGAAGGCCATCCCGACCTCCCTTGCCGAGACAAAGCACGCCACCGAACTCACGCTCATCAACGGCGCCGCCCGCGGCGACAGGCACATGGGCGCGCTCGCGAGTGCCGGTATCCTCAAAAAATTCTGCGGCTTCATGTACAACGAGGACGCGCGCAACATATGCAACGCAGGCGCGCTGCAGTTTCAGGACGTACATCTTGGCCAGCTGATGACCAAGGTGAAAAACGGCGTCTTCGGCAAGGTGGACTTCGCCATTGTCGAATGCTGCAAAATCAAGGAGGACGGTTCCATCGTCCCGACACTCTCGGCCGGCACCACCGAGGCGGCGATCGCTCTCGCCGACAAAGTCCTGCTCGAGGTGAACCTTGCCGTGCCCGCAGAGGTCGAGGGCTTCCACGATTTCGGCGTGCCGTCTACGAAGCTCGTCGGCTCCCCCGCCGAGCGCTACGGCGTTCCGTATATCAAGCTCGACCCGAAAAAGATCGCCGGCATTGTCATCACAAACCTGCCGGACACCGACCTCTACTACCCCGACATTGCCCCGATCTACAACCAGATCGCCGGCAACGTCGTCAAGGTCCTCGACGGGGAACTCGCGGCGGGCCGGCTCCAGCCGGAATTTACCTTCCAGTCCGGCATGGGCGTGGTTGCAAACTGCGTCATGGTCGGCCTCATGAACAAAAACTTCAAGAACCTCAAAATGTACACTGAGGTTCTCTCGGACCAGGCGCTGTACGCCGTCAAGGAGGGCATCATCTCCGAGGCGACGACGACCGCGCTCGACATCACGCCGCTGTTTTTCGACGACGTGTTCCAGAACCTCGATTTCTATAAAGAGCACATGGTCCTGCGCCCCTGTGACTTCACAAACGGCGCGCCGCAGATCATGGCGGAGAATCTGGTCGCGATGAACACGGCCTGGGAGGCCGACATCTACGGCAACGTCAACTCCTCCCATGCAATGGGCTCCTACATGATCAACGGCCTCGGCGGGTCGAACGACTTTGCAAGAAACGCCAAGCTCTCGATCTTCACGACGCCGTCCACAGCGAAGCATGGCAACATCTCCTGCATCGTCCCGATGGTCACACACATCGACTCCACCGAGCACGACGTGGACGTCCTCGTTACGGAATGGGGCTACGCCGACCTGCGCGACAAGTCCCCGAAGGAGCGGGTAAACGACGTCATCGATCACTGCGCACACCCGGACTACCGCGAAGCACTGCACGCGTACTACGACGGCGCCGTCGCCCAGTGCGGCGCGTGCCAGACCCCGCACGACCTCAAAAACGCTTTCTCCTGGCATGTCCGCTACAGTGAGACGGGCAGCATGAAACAAGAATAAAACGGAGTGAATCAAGAATGTACGAAGACAGAATTTTAAATGAAGATCTGCGAAAAAAGGTTGTTTCCGTCGAGGAGGCCGGCGCGCTCATCAAGTCCGGCATGACCTTTGCCACCAGCGGCTTTGCCGCTGGCTACCCCAAGGCCTTCCCGCAGGAACTCGCCGCGCACAGCAAGGCCACCGGCGTGCGCATGCTCTCCGCCGTCTCTAACAGCGAGAGCATGGACGGCCACATTGCCCGCTCGGACGTCCTCGGGTTCCACGGCTTTTTCCAGGACAACCGGGATATGCGCAACGCCGTCAACGAGGGCCGCATCGACTTTGTCGACTGCCACCTCGGCCTTTTGGCGGACAAGATCCGCCACGGCGACTACGGCAAGATCGACTATATCGTCTTCGAAGCCCTGTCTGTCGACGTGGACGGCTCGCTGGCTCCGGTCTGCGCCGCCGGCATCGACGACGTCTTTCTCGAGGCGGCCGACAAGGTCATCGTCGAGATCAACGTCAACTATCCAACCATTCTCGACGGCTTCTGCGACTTTGGCCGAGACATGGAAAAGCTCACCTCTCCGGCGGTCCGCCTCGGAGGGACGCACGTTCCCTGCCCGCCCGAGAAGATCGCCGCGATCTTCTTTACGGACCTCCCGCCCGATATGGCGAGCTACCGCCCGGTCGACGACGTCTACAAGGCCATCGGCGACAACATTGTCGAGGTGCTCAACTCCGAGATTGCTGCAGGCCGGCTTGAGAAAAACTTCACCTTCCAGTCCGGCGTCGGCGGCGTCGCGAACGCGGTGCTCACGGACCTCATCCAGAGCGGCTTCAAGGACCTGCGCATGTACTCGGAGCTGATGACCGATATCGCCATCAAGTCCATGGTCGACGGCACAATCAGCGAGGCCACAACCACCGGCATCAGCGTCACGGGCGACACCTTCGAAACCTTTATAAACAACCTCGACTACTATAAAAAGCATCTCGT